>CAZDFI010000022.1:0-8985 GCA_964504725.1 uncultured Enterobacteriaceae bacterium | reverse complement strand
TCTAGGAGAATTCATGTGATCTCTATTCCTGTGAAGTGCTTGAATAATGAAAAAGTGAGGGTGAAATTTTATCGTTTTTTAGACCAGATAAGTACTGAGAAATTCCGGAATGCGTTGTTCCAGCCAATATTTTGCATTCCATGGTGTATTTCCGCTGATAAAGCCCACATGGCCACCATGATTTGATAATTCCAGTATGACTGATTCAGATAGGTCATCTTCATTGGGAATAGCATCAATGCCCATGAATGGGTCATCTTTAGAGTGAATCAGCAGGGTAGGTGTTGTTATTCTGTTTAGGAACTGGTGCGAACTGGACTGTTCGTAGTAATCGTTACCACTTTTAAACCCATGTATTGGTGCAGTAATGTGATGATCAAATAATAGAAAGGTATTCCATGTTTTTATATCGGTAATATCAACAGGTGCAGTCCTGTCTTTAAATTTATTCAGTGTTTTATTCATTAGCCGATTTAATAAGTGGCGTTGGTATATCCTGGAGAATCCTTTTTTAAGTTTCGCAGCACTGTTTGATAACAAGTAGGGAACTGAGACTGCTGCCGCTGCTTTGAGCTGTGAATCATCTTTGTATTCACCCAGATATTTCAATAATGCATTGCCTCCAAGTGAGTAACCCACTGCACATAATGTTGCTTCGGAATGGCGTTTTCGTAATGTTTCCACAAGGTATCGAAAATCACCAGTTTCTCCTGAGTGGTAACTGTAATCCTTTAAATTATGTTCGCCACTACACCCTCGTAAATGCATGAAGACACCACGCCAGCCATTATTATCAATTGCAGCGAGCATACCTCTTGCGTAACCGGAATCTATAGAACCTTCAAGGCCATGTAACACAACTACTATCTTGTCAGAGTTGCTTTTTGTCCATGCCAGATCGATAAAATCACCATCGGGGAGTGTTAATCTCTCTGTTGTTAGTTCAACCTCAACAGGCCGCCTCATTAGACTAGGCCATAGTGTTTGTGCATGAGTTCCGGGTAGCCACCAGGCGGGTTTAAATTGGCTTGAAGTTATCATTCAGTCAGAAAATCTGGGGAGAATTCTAATAATTTCTTATGCATCCCTAATAGGGTAATGGTTGCAAGGTCAGACTCGCGCCATTGGTTTCACGAAGAGCCAATTGATGTTCTACCAACTCTTTCTCAATGACGGCAAGTAGATAATATTTGTCTTCGGATACTTGTACATTAATGACGACGCCAACACTGTCTTTATGATCACTTATGTAAAGTTGATCGGCAATTACAGGTTGTGCATCCAATGAACATGTCGCTAAATATAAACTGCGTTTTAGTTGTCCTCGAAAATGCAGGCGCGCAATAATTTCCTGTCCTGGATAGCAGCCCTTTTGATAATTAAGTCCGTCAATTAAATCCAGATTCAACATCTGTGGTAAAAATTTTTCTGTGGTTTGTGATGACAGCCAGGGATAAGCAGCCTGTATGTCCAGTAGCTCCCATATTGTTGCGCCGACAGGACAACTGTTTTGCGAAAAGTCTTTCCACAGGGTTTTGATTCTTTCGACTGATCCGATAAAAATATAACGCTGCGAAGTATTTTCTGAACCGAATGCGTGTAGGCAATGAAGATCATTCTGAATTGTAATGCCAGCATTTTGTTCAGGTATGGACCCCATCGACTCAGCCAACAATTTATTATTATTTGTTTGTATACCAACTCTGACAAGTTTATTGCTTTTATCAATGAGTTTTACATCCGCCCGCATGATGTACATTTGCAGTTGTTTTATAAACGAATCCCTGAGATCAACGGGTAGCAGGATGTTGAATCCTGTTTCATGACGGTAGATATAAAATGTTGTTTTAACCTGACCTTTTGGATTACACCATGCGGAAAATTGTAGATGATTTTTAGCTAACTGTTTTACGTTTGTTGTGAACTGTCCATTGAGAAAATCATCGGCATCTACACCTGTGACTTCGATTAGTGCTAGATGAGAAAGGTCAGTGATAAAATTATCAAAGGTCTGGTTATCATTCTCCTGGAAACCAAGCAGACGGTCAGCATCAAATTTGGCACCCTGGGTGCTTAGGAACTCTTGCCAGTCAGGAGACATCAGATAATTTGCTTCACTTATTTAGTTGAAATATTTTTTGAATTTGTTGCTGACTCACGGATGAAGGTAATAAGGTCGATATATTTATCATCAGGAGATGTTCTCTCCATTACCCAGGAAAGGATGTCAAGGTCTGTTTCCTCAAGCAGTTCCTCGAAAATATTTTGTTCTTTAACAGAGGCATAATCATAATGAGACTCAAGGTAATCCAGCAACAGGATATCCATTTCTCGTATACCACGTCGGCAACGCCAGATAAGCCTGGAACGTTGACTCATCAGTGTGCCTTATACAGAGCGTTCAACCAGCAGTTTTTTAATTTTGCCGATTGCCTTGGCCGGATTCAAATTTTTAGGGCAGGTATTGGTACAGTTCATGATGGTATGACAACGATACAATCTGAAAGGATCTTCTAACTCATCCAGACGTTCACCGGTATTCTCATCACGACTATCCGCTATCCAACGATAAGCCTGTAGCAAGGTTGCTGGGCCTAAATAACGATCACTGTTCCACCAATAGCTTGGACAACTGGTAGAACAACAGGCGCAGAGTATACATTCATATAGTCCGTCCAGTTCTGCGCGCTCTTCTTTTGATTGCAGGCGTTCACGATCAGGTGGAGGCGGCGATTGCGTCTGTATCCAGGGCTTGATAGAGGCGTATTGCGCATAAAAATTTGTCATATCGGGCACCAGATCTTTTACCACTGGCATATGAGGTAATGGGTAAATCTTGATGTCACCTTTGTAAGCTTCAATGGCGTTGGTACAGGCCAGCGTATTTATGCCACCAATGTTCATGGCACATGATCCGCAAATACCTTCGCGGCATGAACGACGGAAGGTCAAAGTAGTGTCGAGTTCATTCTTGATATAGATGATGGCATCGAGCACCATCGGACCACATTTATCCAGATCTATTTCATAAGTATCCATTCTTGGGTTATTGCCGGAATCAGGGTCCCAACGATAGACACGGAATGTTTTTTTATTACTGGCACCATTGGCAGCAGCAATGGTTTTTCCCTTTTCAACTTTCGAATTTTTTGGAAGTGTAAATTCAGCCATAATTTGTAATCTCTCGATCTGACTTCTTATGCGTTGTTCAATTAGTATACGCGTTTCTTCGGTGGAAAGACTTCTACTTCGTCTGTCAATGTATACATGTGCACTGGGCGGTAATCGAATGTCACTTTGTAATCGTCGTCTAACCAGGCCAGGGTATGTTTCATCCAGTTTTCATCATCACGTTCAGAGAAGTCTTCTCGTGCATGCCCACCACGACTCTCTTGTCGGTTCTCGGCACCGACAATACTGACTGTGGCACATTGCAGAAGATTTTCCAGTTCCAGTGTTTCGACCAGGTCAGTATTCCATATCATAGAACGGTCACCTACTTTGACATCTACAAAAGATGACGTAGTTTTCTGGAGTAATTCAATTCCTTCCTGCATGACATCGCCAGTACGGAACACGGCCGCATTGTTTTGCATAATGCGCTGCATTTCATTTCTGATATCAGCAGTCGGTTTTGAACCATTGGCATTTCTTACACGATCAAACTTATCAACCAGTTTGTTTGTTGCTGCTTCTGGCATCTCTTTATGCGGTGTGCCGGGTTTAATATTTTCAGCTGCGTAGTTTGCTGCGGCACGACCAAAGACAATGAGATCCAATAATGAGTTTGATCCCAATCGATTTGCTCCGTGTACTGACACGCAGGCACATTCACCGATGGCCATCAATCCATCAACTACGGCATCCGGGTCACCATCTTTGAGCGTCACTACCTGGCCGTGGTAATTTGTCGGGATGCCCCCCATATTGTAGTGTACTGTTGGAATAACAGGGATGGGTTCCTTGTTGACATCAATACCTGCAAAGATCTTCGCTGATTCAGCGATACCCGGCAGTCGTTCGTTAATGACTTCGGGGCCCAAATGTTCAAGGTGTAGAAAAATATGATCTTTGTCTTTGCCGACGCCTCTGCCTTCACGTATTTCAATGGTCATTGAACGACTGACCACATCACGTGAAGCAAGATCTTTTGCGGATGGGGCATAACGTTCCATAAAGCGCTCGCCTTCAGAGTTGGTAAGATACCCACCTTCACCTCTACAGCCTTCAGTGATTAGGCAACCAGATCCATAAATGCCTGTCGGATGGAACTGGATGAATTCCATATCCTGTAACGGGAGGCCTGCACGAAGTACCATGGCATTACCATCACCAGTACAGGTATGTGCTGAAGTACACGAAAAATAGGAACGACCATAACCTCCAGTTGCCATACAGACGCTATGGGAACGGAACAAATGCAACTTGCCTTCGGCCAGATCCCATGCAAGTACTCCGCGACAGACACCTTTATCATCCATGATCAAGTCCAGTGCAAAATACTCTATAAAAAATTCAGCCTCATACTTGAGTGATTGTTGATACAAGGTATGAAGAATTGCGTGGCCTGTTCTGTCGGCAGCAGCACAAGTTCGCTGTGCAATTCCTTCACCATAATTCGTTGTCATACCACCAAAAGGCCGTTGGTATATTTTTCCTTCTTCGGTTCTGGAAAACGGTACACCCTGATGTTCCAGTTCAATGACTGAAGGGACAGCTTCGCGACACATGTATTCAATGGCGTCTTGATCACCCAGCCAATCTGAGCCCTTAACGGTATCGTACATATGCCAGCGCCAGTCATCTTTACCCATATTTCCAAGGGATGCACTCATGCCTCCCTGGGCTGCAACGGTGTGACTTCGTGTTGGAAAGACTTTTGTTAAACAGGCTGTTTTTAACCCTTTAGCGGCCATGCCAAAGGTTGCGCGTAAACCTGCTCCACCGGCACCGACCACCACTACATCATATTCGTGTTCAATGATTTCGTATTGACTAGACATACTTTGTTATGACCCCAGATAAATCTTTAAAACGGCTGTCGCAGCTGCCAGAGCGGCAAAAATTGAAACAAATTTAAGCAGGACAAGCCCTGTAATTTTCACTACCTTGCGTTCAATATAATCTTCAATGACAACTTGCATGCCGAGTTGTGCATGATGGAACATGGCAATGATAAAAAGTAATAGAAATACAGCAACCAATGGTGATTGAATCCATTCAATGGCTGCCTGGTGACTCAGTTCCGTCATGCACACAAGCGAAAATACAAACCAGATGCTAAGTGGTATCAGTGCAATTGCAGTTAATCTCTGTGCAATCCAGTGGTGTGTTCCCGACTTGGCTGAGCCAAGACCGCGGGCCCTGGCAAGAGGCGTACTTAAATTCATGCGAACCCTCCGGCAGCCAGACATAATGTCAGTAGTGTAAGAATAATTGTAGCAGCGACAACGGCATAGCCGCTCTTGTAAGTTGTGTCGATATCAAGCCCCAGGCCGACGTCCCAGAACAAATGGCGTATGCCGTTGCATAAATGGAAATATAAAGAGAACACAAAGGCATAGACTAAACACTGGCCATACCAGTTGGTCAGATGTGTTTGCAGGTTTTCAAATTGTTCCGGTCCATCAGCAAGTACCAATAACCAGCAGGTCAGAAAAAAGGCACCCGCTGTCAAGAATACACCTGTGCCACGGTGTGTGATGGACAAAATCATGGTTAGTTGCCATTTATAAATTTGTAAATGTGGCGATAGCGGGCGGTTGTCCGTTGCCATAACTTATTTACCTCTCTTAGCCTTCTAGATTACCAGTCGTCCGGGCATTTCATCCAAAAAGGCCGGAATTCAAAATATGATTAATGCTTAATTATTATGCAGTATTGATGCGTAGTCGTTAGAAATCGATACAACGGCCACGTTTTTCCCAATCGCCATAACGCGTCGGTTCTGGTCCTTTAGGACCACCAATCTCTTTTTGTAGCTCCACAGGGCCTGCCTGAGTTAACTCATTATCGTCGATCTTATCTGTCGACTCATTCTTTTCTGCAGCGTGTTCTGCCGGAATATTTGTCAAGATATTGTTTTTGCCCATGCCTTATTATTTCTTATATTTCTGTGTTGTAATGTATCCAGAAAATCGTATGTGATCACACAAACGAACGATGGATAATACCAGAATCTATCTAATATTTAGATAGGTATGTTATTAAAAATCCCTTAAAATTGGATGTGCAGTGCAACAATTTATCAGTTTACTTTGATTAGGCATGGAGGCCAAATGACAATTGACAAGTCAGGTTTTGAACTACCACTTAGATTATCTCTGCAACCGTCAAATTGGGTGATGGCAGTGATTTATTTGAGTCATTTAGGCGCGCTGTTCTGTACTTACTATTCCAATATCCCCATGCTACCGATGCAGATGACGTGCTTAATAATTTTAAGCAGTCTTGCTTATTGGCATTACAGATATATTTATCAATTCAAGCAAACTCCTGTTGAGTTGTTACTGAATGATAAGGATGAATGGTATATAAGCGATAAAAAAAGTGAGATGGATCTTGTCTTATTATTACCAGAGTCCTTTGTCCATACACATCTGATTGTTCTTATCTTCAAGCAGGGTAAATGTAAAAGGTCTGCTATTTTAACTTTTGATAATCTCTCTGAGGCAACATTCAGACGCTTGAGTGTGAGATTGAGGTTTGCTTTGTCCAGGCCAGAATATTGAACAAGGGTATTCAGCAAGAACAAAAGTTTTAAAATAGGAACATCAGGGTATCTTATAAATTATTGTCTCAGGGCGTTCCGTTTTCTTTGATGAGCCAATCAATAATTTCTTCCGGTGTTGAAATATTACCATCGGCATTCCATTCGTTCGGATTTTCATCCTTGGCAACATAGCCATAATCAGCAGTCAGTGTCTTCATCCCGGCTGCACGTCCGGCTTCAATGTCTCTTAATGCGTCCCCAACGTATAACGATGTTTCAGGATTGCACTGAGCGATCTCACAAGCATGCAGCATGGGACCAGGGTGTGGCTTTCTATATTCAGTGGTGTCACCACTGACGATGCAAGCGGCCCTTTGGGTAAGCTTCAACTGTTCCATGACTGGGTTGGTTAGCCATTCTGGTTTATTGGTCACCACGCCCCATATCATGTTTTTGTCTTCGAGATAATCCAGGACTTTTTCAATGCCAGGAAAAACATAAGTGTCTTGATGCAGTCTTTCGTGATAAATCTCCAGAAAGCGTCGCCTGATATCGTCAAATTCAGGATCATCTTCTTCAATTGAAAATGCCAGTTTTATCATTGCATTGCCACCAAGTGAGACAGAGGGTTTTATCGTCTCCAGTGACAGGGCAGGTTTGTCCTGTTCCTGAAGTATCTTATTTAAGGCAGCCGCCAGATCGGGGGCAGTATCTGCGAGGGTGCCATCAAGATCAAAAAAGACACTTGAAATCATTGTGGATCATTAACCTGATCATTAGCCTGAGCACATAACAGATAATTTACATCCGGTTTATCTTTTATATGGCAATGTCTGATGAAAGGTAGATATGTGATCCCTGAAATATCAATCACGGTGAACTCGGATGCTCTGCACCAGGAAGCAAGTTCTGATGGGCGAATATATTTTGAATATTCATGTGTCCCCACAGGGAGTAATTTCAATAAATATTCAGCTGCGATTTTAGTCTGCACATAGGCTTTTAAATTTCTGTTTATCGTGGATAAAAAGAGTAAACCGCCTGGTTTAATCAGGTGCATACAGGCATTGATGATTGATCCTGGATCAGGGACATGTTCAAGTAATTCCATACAGGTAATTACATCGAAAGCATTGCTGTGATTGGAAGAATAATTTTCAACTGTTGTACAAATATATGTGATATCCAGATTCGACTTTTTCGCATGGTCATCAGCAACGTGTAGAAGATGTTCACTAATATCAATACCTGTTACCAGGCCACCTTTGTCTGCGAGGGCTTCTGTCAGTAGACCACCGCCACAGCCAACGTCCAGGATTTGCTTATCTGTTAAATCAGTGTGGTCTTCGATATAGCTGAGTCGTATTGGATTGATGTCATGTAAAGTTTGTATTTGACCCTGCGGATCCCACCATTCAGATGCGAGTGCATTAAATTTAGATTTTTCATCAAGATCAATATTTTCGGTAGAATTCTTCATAAAAATTATTATCAGTACTTAATTGTTAATCTACATATAACTTACATGAGTTATTCATGATACTTAATTGAATTATATAGCTTAATTTTAAAGATATATGGGGCTACTGTATAAGCCACTGAAAATACAGGCATTTATGTCTAGCTCTAATAGATTGAAATCCTGTTAAGGGATAGTGTACTCTCAACATTGAGTCATCTCAAAAGACTGAATAATAAGATAATATTTTGATTTGCGCGCATATGTGCAAAAAACTCAGAGGGGAGTTTGAAATGGGAGAAATATTTCTTGGAAGAATGCGGCTAATCATTTGTATCGCGATTGTCGTTTTTACTACGGGTTGTGCTACAACTGGCGCGCTAGATGAGCGCGATCCGATTGAAGGATTCAATAGAAGTATGTACAGCTTCAACCAGGGAATGGATAAGTTCATATTTGATCCTGTGAGCAAATTTTATCAAGCGATAACCCCTGATTTTATTGAGAGGGGCATTAGTAATTTCTTCGACAACCTTGATGATATTTCGATTATCGCGAATGACATTCTGCAATTTAAAATCGGGCAGGCATATATGGATTCAGCCAGATTTATCTTTAACTCGACTTTAGGATTAGCTGGATTCCGTGACGTTTCATCTCAGATGGGCCTGGAAAAGCATGATGAAGATTTTGGACAAACACTTGCAGTTTGGGGCGTTGGTCCGGGCCCTTATATCGTAACACCTTTCTTTGGGCCGACTACCTTAAGGGATGCAACGAGTCTTATCGTTGATGATATTCTCTTGAATCCAGT
>CAZDFI010000021.1:16130-31706 GCA_964504725.1 uncultured Enterobacteriaceae bacterium | reverse complement strand
CTGAGGGGCAACTAAGCCATATTCAGCAACCAGTCCTCTGATTTGATTGCCTTTGGCGGTACGTTGTCCGACTAATTCTGAACGAATGCGATGTACCGCTTGTATATTTTGTTGCTCAACCGTCTTGACGGTCACTAACCGCATACCAGGGCGACTCATGGCCTCGCAGATAGCCTCAGCATCATTGGCATCGTTCTTGTTACTCTTCACATACGGCTTTACAAACTGTGGTGCAATTAACTTGACATGAAAGCCTTTGGCTTGAAGTAGTCGTGCCCAATGATGTGCGCCGGTACACGCTTCCATACCAATGACACATCCTGGCTCAACCTTATTGAGTAATACCTGAATCCAGTTGTCTCTCTTCAATCGACGACACCAGGTTGATGTTTCAGTTCGATCAACCCCGTGTAACTGGAAAATATTCTTTGCCAAATCAACACCTACTCGACTAAGGTTATTCATGGTGGACTCCTTCTTTCTATTAACTGGTTATTAACACTTCCAGTTTGGCACCTAGATGCCGATTAAAGGAGGAGGAGTCCATCCCATTGCTTTCAGTGGTGATTTCAACCGGTCATTAGTTATTAGATGACGACTCAACTATTCAATGAATGCTGTGTCAGTTGGTTCGTTGATAACAGGATTTTCAAGCACACCAATCTTTTCAATTTCGACACGTACTACATCACCCGCTTTCATGTAGCCACGAGGTTTCATTTTCACACCAACACCACTGCTGGTTCCTGTAGCAATGATGTCACCCGGTTCAAGCGTCATCACTGTAGACAGGTATTCAATCAGGTAATCACAATCAAATATAAGGTGTCTGGTGTTTGAAGATTGACGTAATTCTTCATTCACCCAGGTCTTGATATTGAGGATATGCGGATCGGTTATTTCATCTGGCGTTACTATCCACGGACCAATTGGACCATGTGTATCAAACGACTTTCCCAGCGTCCAGGTGTGTGATCTGGCTTGCCAGTCACGAACACTGACGTCGTTACAAATGGTATAGCCGGCAATGACTTCTCTTGCACGATCCCTGGGCACATGTCTGCAATGTTTACCAATGACAAGGCCTAATTCCCCCTCGTAATCCAGCTTTTCTGAAACGTGTGGGCGATGAATTGCCTCCCCAGGGCCAATGACACAGGTAGATTGTTTATTGAATAGTGTGGGGTATTCAGGGCGTTCAAGCCCGGTTTCTTCGATGTGATCGGCGTAATTTAATGCTACTCCGAAATATTTTGGTGGTTTGGGTATTGGCGCGAGCAGTTTGATATCTTCCAGTGCGATACGATGTTCTCCAGAAGAAAATCTGTCTTCAAGCCGTTGTTTGACTGCATTATCTGCCGTGAAAAAATCTATCAGATTATCAGGGCCATCGTCACCGATCGGGATGACGTATTCATCATCAACCGCACCTATTTGTTGTTTATTATTATGTGTAAAAGTAATGAGTTTCATCTGTAACCTTTTTCGTCGTGAATTATTTTTATGCTCATCGTAAACAATGATACTTGGTGCGTGCAAATATTCTTTTGCTCATGCAAGCGCTGAATTATTGTGTCCACTCATCCCAGTAGGGAACTGGTTGTAAAATATCATAGAGATAATCGACGAAGGTTCTGACCTTTGCAGACAGATGTTTACGATGAAGGTACAAGGCATTTATTGGTGACTCTGGCGGCTCGTAGTCTTCCAGTACCGCCTGTAATCTACCTGCCTTGATATCCAACCCGGTCATATACGTTGGCAATTGTATGATTCCACTATCTTGCATCGCTGCAACGCGCAGGGCATCACCTATATTTGATCTGATATCACCAGAAACACGGACGTTGAATCGTTCGTTATCTTTCTGAAAAAACCATTCATTTGTAGGTGTGCGTGGAGAGTAAATCAGGCATTTATGATTAGTTAAGTCATTTGGCTTTTGTGGAATACCATATTTTTCAAAATAAGCGGGTGAACCACAGGCGATCATACGCGCACTGGCCAGGCGTTTCGCAATCAGGCTTGAATCTTCAAGGTGTCCAACATGAATGGCGAGATCAATACCATCTTCAACCAGATCATGTAATCGTTCAGTGAGCAGCATTTCTATTTGAACGTCAGGATAGATTTGGTTGTAGCCACCGATAGCCCTTGCCAGGTGAAATGAGCCGAAGGAGGTCGGTGCAGCCAGTTTCAAAGTCCCACGAGGCTCTGAACTCAGCGTTGAAACAGCAAGTTCTGTTTCCTCTATATCTGCCAGAATATGCTTAACTCGCTCTAAATAGGCGGCACCTGACTCAGTTAAACTTAGTCGCCGAGTGGTTCGATTGAGCAACAGGACATCTAATGCATTCTCCAGACTGGCAATATGTTTGGATACCATCGCCTTGGAAAGACCCATATCATCAGCAGCAGCCGAAAAGCTGTTGTGTTTAGCAACTTTTTCGAAAACTTTCATGCTGATTAACTTATCCACGTTCAAGCCCTTATTGTTTCTTTATAAGAAACTATATATCAATTAAACAGGTATTGTAACCATTCTATTGATAATTATACTTTGGGTCATCTACTTAAGATGTCGACGTGGGTTGCAGACGTGAAGCGGGTCAATTCAGAGTAGAAATTATTTCCCCTAAATCAGCTTATCAATTTTGACCTTCTCGGATATTGCTGATTCCCTAAGCATACAAGGATGTGTGCTTTTTTTTGTTTGCAAGTTAAGTCAACTCCCTGTGAATTGGCGAACTGCAAAACCTTCTCGGTGTATTTTATTCCCCAAGCATATCCCCCCAGGCACATAAGGATGTGTACTTGAATGTTATTATTATTTACCGCTATTTTTATTATTACTTACTTTGAGTAACGATTATATCGTTCAAAACGATTTTGTACATGATCCATCATCGGTACAAGTACTTCGTCCAGCTTATGTGACGATTCGTTAGCTGCTAGAATGAAGGTGTAAATGAAAACGAAAGTTATACTATGCTGGCGACTTGCTTAAAGACTGATAATTTACCTTTGGCAGTGATGGGTCTTTGCCCATTATTGCTTGTCTCATCTACGACGCTCGATGCCATGGTCATGGGAAGTGTTTTTTTTACGGTGTTGATACTGAGCAGTCTTTTTTTATCGGTGATGAGACATTTAATTCCTTTCATCATGCGATTACCCATTATTCTATTGCTAATAGCCTTTGTCGCTACTTTAGTTGATTTATTTTTAAGCGCCTTCTATTACGAATGGCACCTGACACTGGGTATTTATATTCCACTTCTCTCCATGAATTGTTTGATTCTGGTGAATGCAGAAGAATATGGTTTGCGTCATGGCGTAAAAAAGGCAATCACTCAGAGTCTGGTGACTGGCTTAAGTATTTGGGGAATTTTATTGTTAACCGGCCTTATTAGGGACATGATGTCGGGATTACTATTTGGTGAGAGTAATTTTGTCATGATTGGAATGGCGCCAGGTGCTTTTCTTGTGCTCGGGTTTGTTGTGGCGCTTATACAGTACATAAATATAAGAACCACCAAGCGCTGTGTTTAATTATTAACTATTTAGCCACTGTAATTTTTCATCTTGAATAAAAATAAACGGTCAGAATTATTTCAGAAGTTAAAGGCTCAAAACCCTAAACCTACAACTGAACTACAATACTCAAACCCATTCGAGTTACTCGTTGCCGTGGTCTTATCCGCTCAGGCAACTGATGTGAGCGTCAACAAAGCAACAAAACTGTTGTTTCCAGTTGCGAACACACCCGAGGCAATATATGCGCTGGGGGTTAAAGGCTTGAAAAAATACATTCGCACAATAGGCTTGTATAACACCAAGGCTAAAAATATTATCAAAACATGTAAGTTGTTATTGGATGAATATGATAGCCAGGTTCCTGATGACAGAGATTCGTTGGAACGGTTCCCCGGGGTTGGTCGAAAGACCGCAAACGTTATTTTAAATACGGCATTTGGACAGCCAACAATAGCCGTGGATACGCACATTTTTCGAGTATCCAATCGTACCGGAATCGCGCCTGGCAAGGATGTTCGTGTGGTTGAAGAAAAGTTACTAAAATTTGTACCTGATGAATTTAAACACGATGCACACCATTGGTTGATTCTGCATGGACGTTATATCTGTGTCGCACGTAAACCAAGGTGCGGGAGTTGTGTCATATATGATCTGTGTGAGTTTAAACAAAAAACATGTTAGATGTCGTTTTCCTGAAGGAAGTCTGTTTTGATTCAGAATCGTGATTCCGGGAGAACCTTTTTTCTGGAGGTTTGGGCAAAATATAAAAGACAGGTGCCGTTGGAGTCACTAGAGAAAATGGTGTTAGACGTGATATTACAGCATCCAGAATACCATGAGATTTTGGCGATGGATGAGGAGGAAATAGCCGCAATGGAATTTTTGCCCGAAGCGGGAATGACAAATCCGTTCCTGCATATGGGCATGCATATCGCTATCCTGGAGCAGATTAGCTCAAACCGACCTTCAGGAATAACAGCACTGTATAAACAATTGCTGCGTGGCTATCCCTCCGCACATGATCTGGAACACAGTATGATGGAGTGTCTTGGTGAATCACTGTGGCAGGCTCAGCGAAATAACACCCTGCCAGATGAATCCCAGTACCTGGAGCAGGTGAAGCGGCTTAAGTAACCTACATATCCAGGTAATTTGGGTATTCGTAACAGTATCAGGCAGTGCTTGGCGTTCTATGCCTGATTTCATTAATAAATCACTGATAACACAATAAAAATACTTGGTTTGTTTTTTTGTATGAAGCAAAATCAGACTTGAGGATCTGCCACACAATAACTATAGAGCAAAGTCCAGGATTGAATGCATGGCTGATAGTCTTGTTGGAGAACTAATCGCTTGTCATGAATGCGATATATTGTATCGCTACGAGCGTATACCTGCAGGTTCGAAAGCGAGCTGCCATAATTGTGGTTCTGTTCTATATAGACATATACCCAATTCCCTAAACAGAAGTCTGGCGCTTTTTATTAGCGCGTTGATTTTGATTATTATTGCCAATGTTTTCCCTTTTCTGTCACTGGAACTCGGGGGACGTGTTGTTGAAAATATCATTTTGTCCGGTGGCTGGAATTTGTACAAGCAAGGAATGGGAGAACTCGGGCTGCTTATCTTTTTCACCAGTTTTGCGTTTCCCTTGTTTGTTATTCTAGGCATGCTTTACCTGCTGATTCCTATTCGCTTTGGATATGTGCCACCAGCCGTGGGGCCTGTATACAGAATTGTTCAAGCCGTTATGCCCTGGAGTCTTGTTGGCGTTTTCATGCTTGCTGTTCTGATCGCAATCGTGAAATTACAGGATTTAGCGAATGTGATCACCGGGCCTGCATTAATTTCACTCACAATTTTGCTTGGTGTTTATTCGGCAGCAAAAACCAACTTTGATCCTGAGATACTCTGGTCAGCTACGGGTCATCCTCCAGTTGATTTAACAGCTGGCTTAACATCCCAGAATGGCAACATCGTTAATTGTCATACTTGTGGGTTGTTGACGATGGAAGACGAAAGACACACGCATTGTTCACGCTGTACGACACCTCTATATCACAGAAAACCCAATAGTATTGGGAATACCTGGGCGCTTTTAATTGCAGCGACAGTGTTATTGGTTCCAGCAAATCTCTATCCGATTCTGACAGTAATTCAATTTGGACAGGGGGCACCAGACACCATATTGAGTGGTATTTTGCACCTGGCTGAGGATGGCATGTGGGGATTGGCAATGATAGTTTTCATTGCCAGTATCGTGGTTCCATTCACAAAGCTGGTCGCGCTCAGTTTTTTGTTGCTAACTATTCAATACAAATCTAATTGGCGTTCGCGAGACAGAACGCTTTTATACAGAGTGACGGAAGTGATTAGTGCCTGGTCAATGGTTGATATTTTCCTTGTCGGCATATTGACATCATTAGTCAGTCTGGATGCTTTATCAACAATTGAGCCCGGAATCGGCGCATCATATTTTGCAAGCGCAATTGTGATAACAATGTTTGCTGCGCACAATTTCGACTCACGACTGATTTGGGATGCTGCACAAGAAGGGAATGAAGAACAATGATGAAGGTGCAAAAGACATAATGGAAGTTTCAACACCAAAAGTGACCACACAATCTGGTCCATCAATTGTTTGGCTGATACCTCTGATCACGTTGTTAGTGGGGGGATGGCTGATTGTCAAAACAGTTTCTGAGCAGGGACCGGAAGTGACTATTAGCTTTAAAACAGCGGAAGGGATAGAAGCGGGTAAAACCAGAGTTAAATACAAAAATGTGGATATAGGCGTCGTCGATCAGATCCAATTCAGTGAAGATTTCTCTCACGTGGTTGTGACTGCCTCATTTAATCGGGGGACAGATTCTTTCTTTCGCCGTAATACAAGATTCTGGGTTGTGAGGCCCCAGTTGAGTGTGCGCGGTGCTTCGGGGCTGAGCACACTGATTTCAGGTGCCTATATCGAGATAGAGCCAGGTAAAGGCGCGGCGCAATTTCATTTTGTGGGGTTGGAAAAACAACCCGTCGTCACGGCAGACGAGGCCGGGAAGAAAGTTGTATTGGTTACAGAAAAACTTCGTTCAATAGATATCGGCTCGCCGATTTATTATAAGGGTCTGGTAGCAGGTGAAGTACTTGGCCACGAACTCGGCAATGATCGTCAGAGTATTTATATCTACACATTTATCAGGGAGCCTTTTGACACATTAATCAAAGGTAATACGCAATTCTGGAATATCAGTGGCATGGATATTTCTTTAGGAAGCGATGGACTCAATGTCAGAACCGAGTCCTTACAATCATTGTTGCTGGGTGGTATAGCCTTTGAGACGCCGACAACGCTGGAGCAAGTGAATAGTGACGTTGAGAATCTGGTTTTCACGCTATATGAAAACTATGACAGTATCCAGGAGGGCTCTTACACGAAGAAAATAAAATTCATTATGTTCTTCGATGGTTCTGTGCGCGGTTTAAATGTAGGCGCTCCCGTAGATTTCAATGGCATCAAGGTTGGAACGGTACTGGATATTCGTCTTGAATTTGATAGTGAAAATACAACGTTCCGAATTCCGGTTCTGATTGAAATTGAACCCGAGAGAATAGTAGAACGTAAGAATCGGAAGGTCGAGTCGCCATATGAAACAGTTAATAAGTTAGTGGAAAGAGGCTTGCGCGCCAGTTTACAAACAGGGAGTTTATTAACAGGTCAATTATTTGTTGGCTTGAGTATGCAACCTGACACACCCATTCATTTAATTGGAGAAGAAATGCCTTATCCTGAATTACCAACAATCAGGGCTGCAGATTTTGGTTCGATAGCACAATCAGCAGAACGCTTCCTTAATAAGCTGGATAAAGTCGATATTGACAGACTTAGTCTGGAATTAATTAAAACACTTGAAGGCACGAGCAGGATTTTTAATGGTCCAGAGCTACAGGGGACCCTGGAAGAATTGCAAATATCACTTAAGGAATTCAGGGGGGTATTACAAAAAATTGATAACTCAGATATTCAGCAAACGATCAATTCAGGACACGTTGTGATGGATAAGATTACTGAAACGATGGAGACATTTGACGAGACATTATCACGGGCAAATCATGTGTTAAAACCAAATTCACCACTGCAATATAACGTTATTAAATTATCTGAAGAACTTGAAGAAACGGCACGGTCAATACGTTCGTTGGTAGACACACTTGAACGACATCCACAGGCATTGATCTTTGGGAAGGATATCAAGGTTGAGGAAGAGTAAATATGCGAGCTAACTATTATTCAATACTAAAACTGGTCATTTTATATCTGATTCTGGCCACAACAATGAGCAGTTGTTTCGGTACAGGTGGGGGAAAGGCTACGACGAAATATTACCTGATAGACCCGATTGAATCTGGAGCAATAAACTTTACATCAGATCAATCATTGGCAATTGAGATTATTGATATCCATCTTCCCCAATATCTTGAACGGTTTCATATAGCAACACGTATAGGAGAAAACCGGCTGAACTTTTCAGAATCAAACCAGTGGGGTGAAAATCTCAGGAAGAATTTGATGCGTACACTATCGAGGAATCTCTCCAGATTACTGTCCACACAGGACATAGGGACGCCATTAAAACGTTCATCATCCATACCTGATTATCGTGTGCAAATCTATATTGAACAGTTTGAACGGGATGTTGATCTCAAGGTCAAGCTATCGGCTCGATGGCAGATATCCGGAAATGAATCATCAGAACCCCTGGGCATTTACAGCCAGGAGTTGGCGAGTCTACCAACAGAGAAAGGTGATTATGATCAAATGGTTAGCTTTATGCGACAACTTTATGGTGAGTTAAGCAGCAAGATCGCAGAATCGATAATTGCAGAAATAAACAAATAACTACAATGTGAGATAGTGAAATGACACTCGGCCGCTACCAGCATTTCACTATTCTGATGATATTAGTTGTATCACCCCCCCTGGAGGCCGGGGAATATTCTGATGAAAATTATGGTGAAGTGATCGGTCTGGAGATAATGCATGAAGTTTACAAGCGCCATCGACAATATGCTTTCATCTACGAAGAACAGTCTATGGTGATGATGGATAGAAATGGTGATAGAGATACGCGTAAGGTAAAGCGTTACTCAAGAGTTGAGGAAGATGGGGCAGTGAAATTTCTCTTGTTATTTGATTCACCAGATGAAATTAGTGGTGTTGCACTGTTGGCAAACAGGGATGCTTCTGGCAAGACGCGTAAATATATATATCTACCTGCATTAGGAGAACAATTAATAGAGAACGTGAGCTCAGGAAGAGATGGAAAATTTCTCGGTACAGATTTCTCAATTGAGAATTTAGCCGGAGAAGTGCTTGACGATTATATCTATATTAGAAAACCTGACAAAAAATTAAATGAAATTGAGCATTTTGTAGTTGATGTATATCAGAGGGAAGAAGGACTGTCTGAAGATATGTTGTCTAAAGAAAAGCGGGCAAGTAGAAGGCACTTTATTTCCAAAAGTAATTTTTATATTACCCGGACAGAATATTTTGATAAACAAGGAAGAGTATATAAAAAACAAAGTCATCACGATCTGAAACCGGTTAATGGTGAGATGTGGCGATCAAATATGATCCTGATGGAAGACAGTAAAGAAGGTCATCAATCACTGATTAAAATAAATCGCAGGGTTTTCTCGCGCGATTATGTCTCAGCAGAAATATTTACAGCAGACTGGCTCTTCAAACATTATCCGTTTATCAATTCACCTGATGTAGATGATAAGGAACTTATTTCAGAAGATGAAGATGCTGAAGTAACTTTAGATAGTCATAACAATTCGACTACCAACATGAATATAGATATAGAGGCCATCCAATGATTATGAAATTATTTCTGGTTGGACTCAAACATCGACTAGCGGTCACTTTATTTCTTATTATTGCCACACTTTTTGCAGCTGCGGGCCTGCCTAAACTTAAAATAGATACCGGAGTAGATAGTCTGATTCCGGCCAGCGATCCTAGCCGTTTGATCTATCAACAGGTCGTAGGTGAATTTGGATCAGATAATAAAACTATTATCTATATTAAGGATGATGATCTTTGGACGCCTGAGAAACTCTCAATACTGGAAAAGCTACACCGTGAGATTGAGCATGTAGAGAATGTGATCAGTGTGGATAGCCTGTTTAATTTGCATACCATACATGGTAAGGACGGAAAGATTGAATCCAGGCCTGTCTTGAGTGAGGCCCCAACAACAGTTGAAGAAGCATTGGCCGCAAAACGACGCGCTCTGGAAAATCCTCTTTATAAAGATAATTTCTTTTCTGATGATGGAAACGTTATGTCAATCATTGTCTCGGTGATGAATGTCGAAGATGGTCAGGATTTCAATCGTAAAATATATAATCAATTAGAAGCCCTGATATCTACACAGAGGGATGATTTTGAAAAGATTATTCAGGTTGGGCCACCAAGGATTAATACAGAATTAACAAACAGGTTATTAGATGATTTTCAGTTATTAGGGCCACTCTCAGCTTTTATCCTGTTTTTCTCAATTCTATTTTTCATGAGGAGTGGCATTTCTGCAGTTATTCCTGTAGTGACATCTTCCCTGGCGATTATATGGACGTTTGGCATGTTGGGATGGATGGGGATCCCACTCAATATTTTAAGCGCAATGATACCTTCCTTAATTATCGTTATTGGTTCAACAGAAGATACTCATATGATGGCGGCCTATTTTCGGGGTTTGAACAATGATCAGGATAGCCAGCGTGATAAAGCTATTTACTATATGTCCCGTCATATCAGTTTACCTTTGGTGTTGACTGTATTGACGACTGTATTGGGCTTTTCAAGCAATATGTTTAGTAACATTGGTTTGATCCAACATTTTGCTTTCGCATCGACCTTCGCTATGCTTGCTAACGGCATCATAACGGTTCTTACCGTACCACTTCTGTTGTCTGTTTACGGTCCGGAAAAAAATACCAGTATTGTTAATAATGAAGAATCAAATAGTTTGCCTAGTCGGATTCTCAAAATATTCAGATACTCTCAGGATAATTATCCGGTTTCAGTGCTCTTGTTTACTGCAGTAATGTGTATATTTTTTATCTACCATGCCTCCAGTTTGCGCGTAACTAATGATCCCTTATCCTATATTCCCAGTGATAGTGCCTTAATCAAGGATACAAAACGAATTCATGATGATCTTGCCGGGATAAAGATTATTTTTATAACGCTTGATAGTAACAAGGACAATGCTTTTCAACAGCCGAAAAATATAAGAAAGTTGGCTGAGATACAACGCTTTATGGATAAGCAGGGGATTTTCGACCACAGTATGTCTCTGGCAGATCACCTGGCTTTTGCCAACCGTGAATTCCGTGGGGAATATGCTGAACTGGAAATACCCGAAACTCGTCAATTAGTCGCACAGTACCTGATGTTTTTCCATAGAAGTGACCTGGATAGTTATGTCAGTCATGATTACAGTCGAGCAAATATTGTTGTACGTCATGACGTAAATGATTCACATACATTAAATTTGTATATTGATGAGTTGCAGGAAGTTATCGATGATATTGCCGGACCAGGGATTAAGGCTAATATCGTCAGTGAAAACCTGATGGTCAATCAGGCAGCTGAAAGTTTGATGGTGGCACAGGTAAAGGCCCTGATCATATTACTCGTTTTGATCTTCTTCATTATGTCGGCCATGTTTACTTCCTTCCGTGGCGGAGCCATTGCGATGATTCCTGCCATTATCCCGATTGCAATGATGTTTGGTGTGATGGGTTACCTGAATATTCCTTTAAATCCCGGTACAGCAATGGTGGCCGTCATCGCCATAGGTATTGCCATTGATGGAACTATCCATTTACTTGCCCGCTATAATGAACTTTGTCGGCATACTTCTGACTATGTGGGTGCCGTTAATACTGCTGTAAAGGAAGAGGCGACCCCATTAATCATATCCAGTATCTCTCTGTCATTTGGATTCGGTATATTATTATTTTCCAACTTTACGGTGGTTGCCCAGTTTGGTGCATTAGCAGCGGCCACGATGTTATTTTCGATTTATGCGAATCTGTTGATTACACCAATCATTATGGCCAGGGTTAGGTTGGTCGGTCTGTACCAGATTATAGGGATGTCTATTGACAAAAAAGTCCTCGAAGGTTCACCACTGTTCAAAAACATGACAAATTACCAGAGACGTAAGGCGGTATTGATATCGGAGCTTAGCGAATTTGAGGAAGGAGATTTGTTGGTTGAGCAGGGGACTTTTGGTCGTGATATGTACCTGATTTTATCAGGGGAAGCC
This sequence comes from uncultured Enterobacteriaceae bacterium, assembly GCA_964504725.1. Taxonomy (GTDB): domain Bacteria; phylum Pseudomonadota; class Gammaproteobacteria; order Eutrophobiales; family Eutrophobiaceae; genus SMWN01. The sequence continues at coordinate 19,830 of CAZDFI010000021.1, read as the reverse complement.
GAAGTAATAAGACAGGATGGTCGCAATCAATCACATAAATTGGCGACGCTATCACCAGGCACTATCTTTGGTGAAATTGGTTATATCAGGGAGACTGAACGCACTGCTGATGTAAAAGCACTGTCAAAAATTTCGGCCCTACGTTTTGATTATGAAAGGATGCAGAAAGATCTTAAGTTTTTCCCCAACATCGTGGCCAAGTTAAATTTCAATATCAGCTACATTCTGGGCGAACGCCTGGCTGACATGGTTAAACAACAAAATAAAAATTAAAAGAACAAGAACGAAAAGAAAAGGAAGCCTTAGAAGAAGAAAAGCAAAAGTTAAAAGAGAAATTAAAGCAGGCAGGGATAGAATAAAAATTTACATTAGATACTAATGAATTAAACAACATTATTAAAAAAAGATAGACGGAAGCGACTGTAGTATCAAAATTTTCATCTTGCTAATATATTTCTGTAAAATATTGAAACGAATGGAATAAAAGGAAATTATTAATATGAATTGCAGAAAAATATACCGCCAGATATATACGGACGCGTCCGTAAAATAAACTGTTAGGTATCAAGGATAAAAATGGCAGGACGAGATGAAGAATCACAAAAAATAATGGCCGCTTCCATGCGGTATGTTAAGAATGGTGATCGCTCAGAGTTGGAGTCATTTTCACTAGCTGCACTCAAGAAAGCTGATTACCAACTAGACAATAGGGATAATGGGTCAGGTTATAGGAATGCTATTAAAGATTTAATAACTGAACTCGAACAAAATGATAACTCAACAAATCAAACAGACGTTATAGATGTTAAGCCTAATATTTTTGGTTTAGGTGTTAATCTTAATGAAACATGGCGAAGAGTCAGAAAATGGTGGTCAAACAAATGATACCTAACCAACGGCTCAAACACGACGCGCGAAAAGCGCGCGAGTCTTAGCCAAGCCGTTAACTGTATTATGAAAAATATCGCAAGACTTCTCGCATCATCTATCTTAGGCATATCCATGATTATGTACGGCCAACCCTGTTTCTTCTATCAAAAGAGGAAAGGATATACTTGATTTTCATCAGGCCTTCATCCAGAACCCACAAGCATTAGTAATGATGCATCTTGAAATTGTTGGTTTATTTCACAATTCGGCGAACCAATACCAAGACTTTGATAATGATTTAGCTGTCAAGCTTGGGGTACTTAAAAATCTATCATTTTCTGGGTTAGAGAAAGTTAATTTTTCATCTGCACCATTTAATGAGAGGCCTTATGCAGCTTACTCAGCTGAGTTTAGTAATGTCAGCTACAAAGGCTGCATTGCTTTAGCAGGCTATAAACCATTTGAAAAAATATTTATCAGTATCGAAATTAATGGTAACTCCATAAATCAAGGTGGCTTGTGTCACAAAGAGTGGTTCTTTCAGAGTGGTAAAAACAAAATTAGGTATGTTGGCCGGTGACAGTTAACAAGCAACTGCAGCGAGTCAATTTACGCTGCGCTTCAATTGCCCGCTGAGTCGGTCGTTATGAGACTTGACATAGGTAACATATAAGTTACTATCATATAATGATAATCAGGGAATACATCAAGGAAGATGGTTCTATACCTTTCAAACGGTGGTTTGACCGACTTGGTAATCAAGCCGCTGCCAAAGTATCAATTTCGTTAGCTAGGTTGGAAGCTGGGAACACTTCAAATATTAAGTGGTTTTCAGGATTAGGTGAATACAAAATAGACTGGGGGCCTGGTTATCGTATTTACCTTCTGCAAGATGGCAATGATTTAATTGTATTACTTGGCGGAGGCACGAAAAAACAGCAACAGAAAGATATAACTAGAGCAAGAGAATTACTTAAAGAGTACAAAGCCAGGAGATAGTTTATGGCACTTACCCGAGACTATAAAGAGACAATCAACGAAAGGGCTGCGAGAGATCCAAAATTTGCTCTATCATTAATGAACGAAGCAATCTCATCCTTTCTAACTGGAGAACCTGAAGAAGCGCGGATCATTCTTCGTGAGTTGGTAAATTCAACTATTGGTTTTGAAATACTTGCCAAGCAACTAAACAAGCCAAGCAAAAGCTTGCATAGGATGCTTTCTGCAAAAGGAAACCCAACTATGGATAATCTGACGAATATTTTCGTTGCTCTTCAGAATGATTTAGATTTTGATGTGAAAATAAAATTATCGTCTCATAACAAGATGCTGCACAAGGAACGCGCAAAAAGCGCGCGTCATGTAAGCTAGGTCGTTAGGACTAATAAAATGCATGAATCAGTTACAGTAAGTTCACAATGGTATGGTATAGGGGACACTGATGAAATAATGACTTAATAAAAAACACTTCCCTTAAATCTTCTCCCCTCGTTATTCCCCCAATCATTATGGTCAGGTTTAGGTTAGTCGGTCTGTACCAGATACCAGGGATGTCTATCGATAAAAAATTCCTGGAAGGTTCACCCCTTTTCAAAAACATGACAAATTACCAGAGACGTAAGGCGATATTGATATCAGAGCTTAGCGAATTTGAAGAAGGAGATTTGTTGGTTGAACAGGGAACAATTGGTCGTGATATATACCTGATTTTATCAGGGGTAGCCGAAGTAATAAGACAGGATGACCGTAATCACTCACATAAATTGGCGACGTTATCACCAGGCACTATCTTTGGTGGGTCATAATGTTACTCAGATAAGAGTAAACTCCATTTTAATACTGGCCAGTTCAATCGTGTCGCCGTCCTTTAATTGGTATGCTTTTGCACCAATTTCATCGCCATTTACTACTGGGAAGCCACCACTACTCTCAATGTGAGTCAGAAAGTATCCTTGCGGGCGTCTGGAGATAACTGCGACTTGTGTCCCAGGTTTGCCAAGGGTTATCAGTGCCTTGGTAAGTTCCAGTTCCTTGCCGGCAATGGGGCCATTTAAAACGGTTAAACGCCCTAGCGGCATCCCACCTGAAGCTGAAGGGGCAGCAGCACCTTGTGGTGCTGGCGGTGTAGGTGCAGCTGCTGCTGCACCAGCATCCTCTGCTGCTTTTGCGGCGGCAACTGCAGCACTGGCAGATCCGGGCTTGATGATCATGGTTTTCTCAAACTCATCATCGTCATCGTCAGAGGCATTTTCGTTAATGTATTTCAGTTCATGCTTGCCAATGGCGATCACATCACCATCTTTAAGTGCATGTTTTTTAACGAGTTTACCATTGACGTAGGTACCATTAGTGCTACCTAGATCCTCCAGGAATGAATCATCAAGGATAGTGATAATCATTGAATGTTTACCACTCACTGCCAGATTATCAATCTGGATCTCATTTTCCGGCTTTCGACCGATTGTAAATCTTTCTTGATCTAGTTCAAATTCACCTTGTATCGCACCGTTCAAGCTCAGAACTAACTTTGCCATAGCCCTGTTTATCCCCTGCTATAATTGATCATGTGTTTAAGTAAGTTTTCTTCGGATAGTCTGTTCATACTGAACTACACCGAAATTCTGGCAAGAATTACTGAAATATTATCTTTCCCACCATATTCCTTTGCTATTTCTACCAATTTGTCCGCTGCAAGTGCAAGATTAGCACTATATTTACTTAGGGTTAAGTGAATTTCTTCATCTTTTACCATATCTGTTAACCCATCTGAGCAGAGCAAGTAAATGTCGCCCGCATCAACTTGATCTTCGATTATGTCGACCTCTACCTT
>CAZDFI010000021.1:11862-16120 GCA_964504725.1 uncultured Enterobacteriaceae bacterium | reverse complement strand
AATCAAGGCCAAGTGCTCTGGTCACCAGATTTTTCGGCGCATTTTTTTCGGCTTCCTCTGGCGAAAACAGACCGCGATCAATCAACTCCTGCACCAACGAGTGATCTTTGGTAATTTGTTTAAAATCATCAGCTCGGAGTCTATACAGTCTCGAATCGCCCACATTGGCAATGGATATTCTATCGTTAAACGTAATCGCAGTGACCACCGTTGTTCCCATACCCTGGCATTGCTCATCCACTTGCGCCGTCTTGTATATACTTAAATTCGCACTATTTACAGCATCACGGATCAATACTGAATGGCGATCCAGTCCTGATGTTTCATCAATCCCCGTGGTAGTTGAATTTTGTAAACCCGAGATAACATCGTTGTAAATATTGGTCACCGCTATTGCACTGGCAACCTCACCGGCTTTATAGCCACCCATACCATCCGCCAGCACTAAAATGCCCAGTGCTTCGTTGGATACTGTGCTGTCTTCATTATGTGGTCTTTTGCAACCGACATCTGAGACATTGGCAACTTCAAGTTTGAATTGCGAGTCCATGAGTTACTCTGTATAACAATTATGTTAAGAATAATTTTTTATTTCACTGATTTTGAAGGGAAAGTCTAGCAATACTCCAGGGAAAAAGCTAAGACAATCTACGCTTTACAGGTTCGTTTCCTGTGAGGGATATGGAGAAGCACACTACGTATAATCTGACGAAAATTTAACACTTGTACCGAAGCATTCTGGCACAAGTGTTTTAACCCTGCTTAATTGGTGTTAACGCTCCAATAATTCCAGTTTATTCGGTTTGTCGCGCCATTCATCTGAATCTTCAGGTGGATCTTTCATCTCATTAATGACAGGCCACAATCTGGAGAGCTCAGCATTCAATTCTATAAACTGTTGCATGTTTTCAGTGACATCATCTTCAGATGAGATCGCCTCTACCGGGCATTCGGGTTCGCATAGTGTGCAGTCGATGCATTCATCTGGATCGATAACCAGCATGTTGGGCCCTTCGTGAAAGCAATCTACCGGACAGACCTCAACACAATCAGTCAATTTGCATTTAATGCATTCTTCTGTGACTACAAACGTCATTTCTAATATTACCTGTTTTGTTAAATGGTATGGTGCTTAATTATACCTGTTAAATCGGGGGATGATAAAGTAATTATTTGTATACTCAAGCCACTTGAAAAGCCGGAGCGATAATCGGATGACACAGAGCAAATTACCCTTTTACCAGATCAACAACTTTGCCTGTCAGAGTCTCTCCGCGGCTAAATTCAACGATGCTTAGTTTATGTTTTTGCACTGCTGACATAATTTCAAGTTGTAATTGATCCGGCTGCTTTGAATCGAATAACACCGTTACCCTGTGTGGGTTTGTGGGATCATTAATGACATCATCGACGCCACTGATGTTATTCAGGTCCAGATGTGCCTGTTCTGATAAAACATCACTTAATAATAAATTTAGTGAACTATCACGTTCTACAAGCTCTGAAATCGGGCAATGTTTTACCAGTTTGCCCTGTTTGATAATGATCACTTCATTGCATACATCACCAATTTCGTCGAGGTTATGTGAGCTGATAATAAAAGTACATTGGCTAGCCAGTTTTCTAATAATATTTCTGACGTCATTGGCTGCAACCGGATCAAGACCGGAGGTTGGTTCGTCCAACAAGATCAGTTCAGGTTCACCAATGAGTGTTTGGGCAATAGCGACCCGTTTACGTAGACCAAAACTGAGTGTTTCAGGATATTGATTGGCCAAATCAGTAATTTTCAGATGTTCGAGTACCCTGAGAACTTCTGCTTTCGCTGTTTTGCCGACGTAACCTTGAAGCTTTGCATACAGGGTTAACTGGTCCTGCACAGAAATCCCTCCCAGAAAGGGGGTATCCTGTGACAGAGTTCCAATACGGCCCTTCGATTGTGAAGCACCTGGATTATGCCCAAGGACACGTATTTCCCCAGAGGTTGGTTTTAAATAGCCACTGACAAGTGAAAACAGCGTCGTTTTGCCCGCACCATTTGGCCCAACAAGACCCAGTGTTTGGCCAGGTTCCACAGAGAGATCCAGATTTTCGATGGCATTCTTTCGGCCGAAGCTTTTTGTCAGCTTTTGGCATTCAATGAGTTTGTTCTTCATATATTTCTCTTGCGAAAGATAATCCACGCAATACTCAGGTAGATGGTGGTGGTGGCCAGAAGTCCGGGAATAGCAATTGCCATATTATCGTTGGCAATGCCGATCAAGTCGTCCTTAAAGGCACTGGGTAATAAGTAACTTACAAAAGGAAAATCGTTATTTAAATAAATAATTAAAACCAGTGTCATAAAATAAGTACAAGCACCCATTAGAATAGTGCCTAATGCAGATGACATTAGTGCAGATATGATCGTCATAAAGGCGACATAAGGCAGTGTGTACAGTAAAACAAGAGACAGGCTCTGCATTGCATACTTAATCGTTTCATAGAGCTCATGACTGTCGTTATCCAATGAAATAAACGTGCTAGCCAGACACGCAAAAAAGATTCCTGAAGCGATCATGAAATAAGCACTCAAAAACCTTGAGATAAATACCTCCAGTCTCGTGCAACGTGATAATAAATATCTTAAAGAACCAGAGGCTGCATCTGAGGCCAACTGATTATTGGCACCCAAAAAAACAAATAAGGGCGTAACGGTAAGCGCAGTGAGTAGAAATACTGACAATGTCGGGGGATGCAATATTAATAATGCCTGAGCAACTTCCAGGCTGGAAAGTTTAGTCATCAGCATTAAGCCTTCAATGCTTGATAAAAATTCTGCACCACCTTTGTTCAATAGTCTTAGTGTGCTGTACCAAAACAAGGCAAAAGGTATGAGAAAGGCAAGCCCTTTCAGTCGCAATAAGGAATGGAAAAAATCAAACCCCAGCAGAGTGATTACTCTTTTAATATTCATAAATTAGAAATGAAATTAATCTATTTTTTTAACATAGATTTTAGTTTATAGAGGATATCGAGTGCTGCTTTAGGGCTTAATGAGTCAGGGTCAAGATTTGTCAATTCGTTCGAAAGTAGATCATCTTGCCCTGTCTTTCCAAGACTGTCTTGTTTTTCTGTGAACATATCATCCTGTTTTTTGTCAGCGTTGGGCAGTGACTGACAGGCCTCCATTTCATGTAGGAATTGTTTTGCATGACTTACTATATTCTGTGGTACACCAGCCAATAGCGCGACCTGCAAGCCATAACTACGATTTGTCGCACCTTTTTTTACCGTGTGCAGGAAGACAATTTTATCACCATGTTCAATGGCATCAAGGTGTACATTTTCGACTTCATGGAGTTGCTCCGGGAGCGCGGTCAATTCAAAATAATGTGTCGCAAACATGCTAAGCGCACCGATATTCTTTGCCAGATATTCGGCACAGGCCCATGCCAGTGCTAAACCGTCATAGGTGCTGGTCCCCCGTCCGATCTCATCCAACAGGACTAAACTTTGTTGGCTGGCATTATTTAAAATATTTGCAGTTTCAGTCATTTCCACCATAAAGGTTGAGCGACCGCCTGCCAGATCGTCTGCAGCACCGATGCGGGTGAAGATTCTGTCTATAGGACCTAACTCAGCACTCTGTGCCGGGACATAACTGCCAATGTGAGCAAGGATCACGATTAGTGCTGTTTGTCGCATATAAGTCGATTTTCCACCCATGTTTGGGCCGGTAATTATCAACATTCTGCATTCGTCATTTAATATCAGATCATTAGGTATAAACGTTTCAGTTTGCATTTGTTCGACTACAAGGTGTCTGCCAGCAGAAATAGAAATACCTTGAGTTGCTTTGAACGTGGGCTGATTCAGGTTTAAGGTTTCAGCACGTTCCGCAAAACAGACAAGGACATCTATTTCAGCAACGGCGGCGCTGCACATTTGCAGCGCTGTAATACACTCACATAATTTATCAAGTAGCTCGTCATAGAGTTGTTTTTCCAATGCCAGTGATTTTTCTTGTGCGCTGAGTATTTTATCTTCAAACTTTTTCAGTTCAGGAGTGATGTATCGTTCACTGGCTTTTAAGGTTTGGCGACGGCGATATTCTGTTGGAAGTTCACCTGTTTGATGACGACTCATTTCAATGTAATAACCATGAACACGGTTATAACCGACTTTCAGGTTTGAAATTCCCGTTCGCTTTTTTTCACGAGATTCGAGATCTAGTAAGAATTGACCCGCTTCTGAGCTGAGTTGCCTGAGTTCATCC
>CAZDFI010000021.1:0-11852 GCA_964504725.1 uncultured Enterobacteriaceae bacterium | reverse complement strand
AATGTTCAGCAATGACGCCGCCATCACGTACGGTCACAGGTGGTGACTCGATAATTGCGTTATTTAGAAGATCATATAAGTCAGGGAAATCATTGAGATGATTACCCAGTTCTTGTAATAGAGGGCAGTCAACTTCAGCAAGACGTTTTTCGAGTTCTGGCAAGACAGCCAGGGTAGTGCGCAATTGCACCAGATCTCTGGGCTTGGCAGATTTTAAAGAGATGCGCGCAAGTATGCGTTCCATATCCCCCATGGAGCGTAGGCAGTCGTGGAAATGAATAAACTCACGATTTCGCAACAAGGAGGCAACAGCATCATGGCGGAATCGTAATGTTGCCAGATCCCTGATAGGTCTATGTAGCCAGCGACTTAACAAGCGACCACCCATGGCTGTTGATGTTGTTTTGAGGACGCTCAAAAGAGTGTGTTTACCGGTGCCTTCGTTATCGGTTTCTAATTCAAGATTACGGCGACTGACAGCATCAAGGACAATACACTCTTGCTGATGTTCTACACAGATGGATTGCAGATGTTGTAAGGCAGAACGTTGTGTTTCTTCTGTATATTGCAGCAAACAACCTGCAGCAGAAATCGCCAATGGCATGTCTTCGCAACCAAAGCCAGATAGATCTTGAACCTTGAATTGCTTCTTTAATAATTCAACGGAGCTTTCTTCATCAAAGTGCCAGTCGGGTCGTGTGGTAATACTGCGGATTGTTTTAATATTGTGTTGTAGCTCAGCGTCTTCACAGATGAGTATTTCAGCTGGCCGTAAGCGTTCAATCTCGCTGCTCAACATTTCCTGATTATCAAGTTGCATGAGCACAAATCGGCCACTACATATGTCAATTGTTGCTAAACCAAATTTTCCAGATTTTTCGAATATTGCACCAAGTAAGTTTTCTGATAACTGATCCAATAGTGCTTCATCGGTAACAGTCCCTGGTGTGATAATCCTTGAAATTTCTCTGTCTACAGGACCTTTACTTATCGCGGGATCACCGATTTGTTCACAGATAACAACTGATTCACCGAGTTTGATTAATTTCGCCAGATAGGATTCGGCAGCATGATAAGGAACACCTGCCATGGGGATGGGTTTACCTGCGGACTTCCCTCTGCTGGTTAATGAAATATCTAATAATCTGGCGGCTTTTTTTGCATCTTCATAAAAAAATTCATAGAAATCACCCATGCGAAAAAACAGAAGCTTGCCAGGATGCTGTGATTTGAAGCCAAGATATTGGCGCATCACAGGTGTATGTTGCGTAGATTGTCTAGTCAACGATGTATTGCTCAAGTTTCAGAACCCGCCCAATTGATAGACTATGATTTTAGTGAATAGATAAGAACCAGTCATTGTTCAACTTGAGAATCCAATGTCCAGAACTTGGTCTTGGTGGTGATATCGACAGGCGGTGCGGCTGAATTGACTACTGTATGGCTAGCGACACTGCCGCATTGATAAAATGGTTCATCTGTAATTGTCGCCCCATTCGGAAACGTCGGTGATTCACCGCTATTAACTGCGCTGAGCATGGCTGGGGATTGCATGCGTACAATTGCTTGTGAGTGCAAAGGAAAACGTTGGTTTTCAAGACAGCCGCGCTCAAATGAGCCCGTTGAAGTAAATGAACCAGTACATCCTGGGCAGCTCTCACTCTCAACATTGGTCAGCATGATTCCGAGAACACGGTTGATGTAAGGGACATAGAGCGGGTAACAATAACTGACTCTGATTTTTAATAAATTTGCATCTTGTATGGTCAGTCCTGTTGTTGAATATTGTTCACGATACATCAAATTATTATTCGGAATAACCAAATCACCACTAACACTGCCATCATCCAACTCATCGAAAATATTACTTTCTGGATCAGGGTTGAGTACTTGTATCTTAACAAAGCCTGATTCGATTTCTTTATAGACAATCTCACGTGCACACATGACATCATCCGATGTTGGATTATGTGTATGTATCGCGGCCATGCTGCGCGCAAAGGCATTTTCCATTTCACTCATTCGCGCATTGGATACCGCACCGGTACGGGCCGCCTCAAACGCGGCATAGTTAAGTAAGGTTTTTGCGTGGTACAGAAATGCAAATTGAAGCCCGCCAAACAGTAATAACAATACAACAGGAGTGACGATGATAAACTCCACCATACTCTGACCTGTATTCTGATTACGCATGGTTGATCCCACCAATCACACCTTTCACTGAGTCATCCTGGTTGCTTACTGTTTTTCTCCGGGTTGGAAACCGGAATCGATCAGATTCGCGATCGAATTAACAGCGTATCTTGCTCTAATACCTAGAGGGTCATTTTCCTCCGTATATTGCTGCATTTCAAGAAAGGTATTTGCAGCTTGTTTAAGCTGGATTACGCCCAAATTATGCCATATCTTGCTGTTTTTAGGGTCACGAATCAGCGCTTCTCGATAGGTCGCAACAGCAGCATTAAGCTTATTGGTGCGAGCATAGATATTACCGAGACGAAACCAGGGTTCGACATTCCCGGGTATTTGAAGAGTAAGGCTTTTATACGCCTTTTCCGCAGTCGCCCAGTCTTCATCGAGGTAAGCCTTTTTGGCCGTTTTTCCCAGTTGTGTGATGTCTGCTAGATCAGGGGAAGGTTTATCCGCTTGAAGATTTTGAAGATTACACCCGATAAGATTGGCCGTTGCTATCATCAGGATGATTAGGACTGCACGCATTCTTTTTCCTCCCATAATAGTTGCACATCGGCGTCGAGGTTTAAACTTTCAATTGTTTCTGGCGTCATCTCTAAAACCATGTTCGAACCAAATGACCAGGCTATGCGCCATGGGACGAGAGATTTAACAATTTTTTTGATTTGCCAGTGCCTGTCTAGAAAGACTAAACCAATTGGATAGACCATTCCGAACGTATGGACGGATGAGCACGATGTGATTAATAAGGTTTGATCTTTTTGTAGTGGCGGTCTTCCCAACAAACCGCGCATCCTCTCGAAGGGATTGCTGGTACACATCACGTTATTTAATAAACACTGTTGATTGTCTTGTCGTGATATTGAACCAACTTTCAAAACATTCCTTCCGCCATAAATTTCATGACGATTGGAAAACCAAGCACAATAAAGGTGACTGGGAATATAAAGAGAATGAGTGGACCGACCAGTTTGATGGGTGCTTCCATTGCCTGTTTTTCTGCTCGTTGAAAACGCTCGTTTCTTCTTTGTTCTGCCTGCACACGCAGGACAGTGGCCATACTTGAACCCATTTTTTCGGCTTGTATCATGGCACTGACAAAGCTGGTGACTTCGTTCACATCCAGTCTGTCTGCCATGCGTCTGAGTGCTTCCGCGCGGGGTAAGCCTGAGCGAAGATCGCGCAGTACAATGGCAAATTCGTTTCGAAGTGGGCTCTTAGGTGCCTTTTCCATGGCCTGTCCAAGTGCTCCCTGCAGGTTCAGGCCTGCCTCAACGGCCATGGTAATAAAATCCAGATAAGTTGGCATAGCGCGGATGACAGCGAGTTCTCTGCGTTTGCGGGTATCCCTTAACCAGATATCCGGCATGACAAAGCCAAGAATTGTTGTGAACAGGACCCAGATAGGTGCCCCGTCTTTGACACCCGTCACGAGTATCACGCCAAAGACAAAGCCAAAAAATACACTAATCACCCGGCAAGCAACGAATTGTTCTGCGGTTAATAAGTAACTTACCCCGGTATGCTGCAGTTTTTTCTCAATACGTTCCATCATTTCATAGGGCAATAATTGGCAGAAGAAAAAGCTGATTATTCTGATAAAGGGCCAAATGATGCGAAGACCTGTAGGTAGTGGATCCATATAACTTCTGTCTTCTTCGTGCACCATGGCATTCAGGAAGTAGACACCAAGAACCAAAAAGAAAACACACAGTCCGGTGCTTAGATAGGTACCATCAAACCAAATCGGTTGTTCGCTGAGCAGGGCTTGTAATTTTTCGTTCATGTTATTCTAAATATTGAAGCCTAAACGTCGATACTGGTGATTTTCCGAATCATGACATAACCCAGGGTTTCCATGAAAAAGATAACCGCCAGCACGCCATAGCCTATTGTCGTCGTCCACAGTTTCTCCATACTTTCAGGTTCCAGAAAATAAAGTAGAACGCCAAGTAATATAGGCAGGCCAGTCATGACGATACCTTGCAATTTTCCCTGAGCAGTCAGGCTCTCTATCTTGCCTTCCATTTGCTGCTTACGTCTTAATGTATCGGCAAGTGACTCAATAATTTCAGCAAGATTTCCGCCGATCTCCCGATTAATACGCAAGGCTGATGTCAACATGGCAAAATCCGGTATCGGTAAACGCTTTTCCATGTCATCCAGTGACTTCTCAAAATCGGTACCGAGACGTTGTTCACTCATGAACAATTCAAATTCCTGGCCTAAAGGAGCAGGTTGTTCTTTGACCAGACCTTCCAGGGCGATGTTCAGGCTGGCTCCCGCACGCATGGCTCCCGACAACATCATCAGCCCATCCGGGAGTTGCTCCTCAAATTTTTTCAGCCTTTTCTTGCGTATTCTTGCGTACATAATGCCTGGCAAAACAGCAAGTAGAATAAAAACCGCAACTGCGGTCAGCAGGTCACCAATCAGCAACCAGATAAGTAAGGGAATTACGACAATGGCAATAAGGTTGATATAAAACAGACGTGTTGCGTCAACAAACATGAACATATCCGCAGCATTTGCAGAGGCACTTTCTGTGAAAGTTTCCTTATAGCTACCCATGAATTCACTGCCTCTTTCGAAAACACCATAGGCAAGCAGGCTGGCAGACAGAAAAGCACCTATGACAGTGAGTAGATACAATGGGCCACTGGCAAGGCTGTAGATAGTTTCCATCATCGATCAAAAATGCTCATATCAACCGGCAGGCCACGCTGCCTGAGTTCATCATAAAACTCCGGTACACGCCCGGTGGCGACAAATTCCCCCTTAACCTTACCGTCCTCACCAAACCCTTGCTGTTTATAGACAAAGATATCCTGCATTTGCACGATATCTCCCTCAGTCCCTGTGATCTCGGTGATGTTGGTGATTTTTCGACTACCCTCGCTGTAACGAGTTTGTTGAACGATAATATCAATCGCTGATGCAACCTGTTCACGAATTGCCTTACTGGGCAAGTCCATGCCTGACATCATGACCATGACCTCAAGACGGGCAATCATATCACGAGGTGTGTTGGCATGCGCCGTGGTTAATGAGCCATCGTGACCTGTATTCATCGCCTGTAGCATGTCCAGCGCTTCACCACCGCGACACTCGCCGACAACGATTCTGTCCGGTCGCATACGCAAGCAGTTTTTGACAAGATCACGGATTGAAATCGCGCCTTTGCCTTCCATATTGGGTGGCCGCGCCTCAAGACTGACAATATGCGGCTGGTTCAGTTTTAATTCTGCAGCATCTTCTACAGTAACAATGCGTTCTGTATCAGGGATAAAATTTGATAACACATTAAGCAATGTCGTTTTGCCGCTACCGGTGCCTCCGGAAACGATGATATTTTTATGATGTTCTACACACATTTGTAAAAACATCATCATTGCAGGGCTGACTGCACCAAAATTAACAATGTCCTCTGAGGTCAGTTTTTGCTTTGAGAATTTACGAATGGTTAAACAAGGCCCGCGTAATGCAAGTGGTGGAATAATCGCATTGACACGGGAACCATCTTTGAGTCGGGCATCCACCAGAGGCGAGCTTTCATCAATACGTCTGCCCAGTGGTGAGACGATGCGCTCAATGGCAGACATCACCGCATTATCACTACTGAATACAACGTTAGTCTTGGTTAGTTTGCCTGCCTTTTCGATGTATATTTCATCGAATTTGTTGACCATGATTTCGGTAATATCTTCTTGTGCGAGAAGTTCTTCTAATGGACCCAGGCCCACAGCTTCATTTAATACATCGACTGCAAGTTTCTCCCGGTCAACGTCAGCCGGTAATTTTTTATCCATCTCCTTGATAATTTCTTTAATCAGTTTTTCAACATGGTGACTGAGTTGTTCTTCAGACATGCTACCAATGTCAGTTCGTCTCAGGTCCATCATGTGCAGGAGTTCATCGTGGACTCGATTGCGCCACATGAAACGATCCCTGTCGTAAAGAGATTCATCGACTTCAATTTCAGCGTGATGCTGGACACCGATCATGGTTTTGACGTCAGTAACATCATCTACATAGGCGCCTTCAGCAGTTTCATCAACGCCGGCTGTAATATAAAAGCCACCAATACTAATGATATCTTTGGAACCTAGAGGTCCATAACGTTCAACAGGCTCGCCATTGATAAGTGTATTGCCCCCACTCATGTCTTCTACGAAAAGGCCTTCAGCATTTTGCTGGATCTCTGCATGATGTGGAGAAACCTTCCAGCCCCTGAGTTGTATCAGGTTGTTTTGTGCTTTACCGATGCCACAATCGTTGACGGGACAACGGAGACCTTTGATTTTCTTTCCGGATTTTGTTTTAACGACGACATCAAACATAAATTACATTTCCAAATGTTAGGTTAAAAAGTTACTGACTAACCTGACATGCCTAGTCAAGAATCACATCATCACGATTAATTCTTTCTGTGAATTCTTTTATCAAATCCTGCCTTCTTTGTACGCTATCCTGATTGAACTGAGATTTTGCGTCAAATACTGTCGGCGTGATGAAGATCACCAACTCGGTTAATTTATTTCTGTAATTGGTTGAACGGAACAATGCCCCGAGTATGGGGATGTCACCAAGTATTGGGAACTTATCAATGTCCTCTCCGATTGTGCGATCGATTAAGCCGGAAAGAACCAGCGTGTCACCATCTCTCATACTGACATCCGTGGTGGTTTTGCGCGTGATGAATGCCGGCACACCACCCACGGCATTTGAGAGATCAACGGCACTGACTTCGGTGTTGACTGAGGCCATGATGTTATTTTCGTCATCGATGATAGGGCTGATTTTCAGGATGATGCCGAACTCCTTGTACTCGACATCCGTACCGGACAGACTCGAAGTCACTACGGGGATCTCGCCACCCGCCAGAAATTCTGCTTTGCCGCCACTACGTGCGCTCAACCTGGGCTCTGCGAGGATAAGGGCATCCCCTGTGGAAACCAGCAGATTGATCCTGGAAATTATTTCTGTAGCGATACCAACAACAGCTAACGGCGAAGCACCGGTTAAAAGTAAGGGGTTCCCTGCGAATGAGGGGGCAACATCTGTTGGGGAAGAAGCGCCAAAGACATCATTACTAATAGCATTCCACGCAAGGCCCGCGCCGGGACCTGAAATGGCGTCAGACCAGTCAATGCCCAAATTAGATAGATCTGAAGTATTGAACTCAGTAATCTTGACCGACATGCTGACCATCTTGCTCGATGGCAGGATCACAGGTGCCAATTGAGCGTTAACACGAGTCAGATTGATGACATCTTTATATACGCCCTGTATCGTTTGTATGGTGTTTGATTCTTCACAATTCTCCTGTCCGGCGATACAGTTTATGTTACCGGTGAGGAATATCTTCTGACCGACAACTTTGACTTCAATATCAGGTAGATCCGCCAATAATGTTTGCAGTTCATGAACAAGACGATCCTGATCAGAGATCAGCACCTGAACCTTGATATCACTTTCTGAACCATCGGAGTACCAGATATGCACGGTTGTTTCACCATTCTTTTCCGCCAGCAGAAGCAATTGTCCATTTTCCAGCATGGTGGTACTTAGTAGCTCCCCTTTACCCACTGCAACTCTGTCGATGGCGCCGACTTCAATGATCTTGATTTCACCAAGAAACATGGAAATTTGATCTGTGGCAAAAGCCCCTGTTGTCACGATTGCAAGAAAGAAAGCAACCATGAATTTTTTAACGTTGAATATCTGCACTCTATTTTCCATTCTGGTATTTACCGTATTTATCAAGGAATTCATGGTGCTTCTCCTTCTTCAGCTGCCCCTTTGAGTGCGTCAAGGATGGAGCCTCCCGCTACCGGTTCGATCGGGAGTATACTGGTAGTTGCAACGCCTTCTTTACTGGCACCACCCGTTGTCAATGCAACGACCCCAGGGATACTCAGATCAGGGACACCGAGATCTAGTGGTACCCCAGAGCCAGATACCCCAGTGATAATGTTGCCACTGCTGTCTCTAACCGTACCATCCGCCGCAACGGTCAGATTAGCGTCTCTCAATACCTTACCATCGGCACCGACAACCTCGCCGTTTTCATTGACCGTTACACCTGTGAGGATCTTGCCATCCGCAGTCATCACCGTACCGTCTGCCGCGATAATGAAGCCATCTTTATTGACTGTTACATTTTGACCACTGATTACCTTGCCATCTGCAGTCATCACGGTACCGTTGGCAAGAACCTTAACGTCCTCTTTCTTAACAACATTGCCGTTGGCATCCACATAATCACCATCTTCATTGATGGTATAACCCGCTGCCTTCATCATCTCATCTTTGCTGGTGACTGACCCATCGGCATTTACCACCAGTTCATCCGCCGGAATGACATTACCATCAGCGTCAACGTATTCCCCATTTTCATTAACACTGATACCTTCCGCAGCCAGCAGTTGCCCGCCTTTGGTTGTGACAGTGCCATTCTCAGAAATGACAATATCTTCCTTATTGATCACCTTGCCATCTGCAGTGACCCAGTTACCGTTTTCATCAATGGTAGCGCCCGCAGCCTCAGCCGCTTTTTTCAGGGCTGCTGCTTTTTTCATTGCGGTCGCATTTGAGAATAGGTCCAGTGGCGTGATACCCGTAAATGCAGCGTCACCACGATCATGGCGATTACGCAAGATACCAATCAAATCTCCTTTATCCTGCGCCAGGGCAAGTAAAGCAGCCTGTTCCGGTGAGACGTCTAGCGTGATGGAATTGTAATTGGTCGCACTACGGCGTTGTGGTTGGCCCAGTGCATCCAGGTGTTCGGCATAGGCATCTCTGCCCGTCGCCAGAACCAGGGCATCCTGCAAAACGGGTAAGATCACATCGCTGGGGCCGCTGGGGCCGGTTAGTTTGCCAGCCATTTGCATCGCAACTTTTTGAAGGTCCCCACCAGCGAGCGGATCGGCATCGGCAGTTGATTCTTTTTCATAGCCCACCACGCGAGTCCCTACATTGACATAGATATCAATACGGTTGCCTGGGCGCATCATGCCTGCGGTGCTGGCGTCAGTATCTACCTGTATGGTCATCGCGCGTCGACCCTTTTTAATCAGGTCTGAAAAATCCACGGGGAACGCTTCGTCAATAAAACTTGTTAACAGGCTGTTTCCCGCTGACATGTCTTCGACCAGGTAGCGACCGACAAAATTGTTGAAAGAACTCGCCACGACAGCATTTGAGTGAACAAATTTTCCAGGTAATTCCCTGACTGCAAATTGAGCGGGGCTAATCTGTTGTCCTTTTTTCAGGTCTTGCTTGGCGACGACAACTGCAACCATTTGTTGCTCTTCACCTACCAGGCTTTCAACGATGGCCGCCTCACGACTTTTGAGATAAAGAATAGACATGAACGCAGCAGCGATACCAAATCCGATTGCTGCAATTAAGATAAGCCCTGTCTTGCTACCACTAGGTGAAGCCATAGGTTCGTTCCCACAAATTTGTTATTTGTAATATTTTATAGGCACTAAAACCTCTTGTGCCCTTATTTAGTTCAGCTTAAATTCTTATTACGAAGATATTATTACAGGCCTGGTCAAAGGCAATCCATTACGACAGCTTATTATTATTGTCCTATTATCTGCCATGTACATTACTCAGGCAAGTTCTTGACACTGAAATTTCAGTTCGCTTTTAACCACCCTTCAATAGAGATCCCCTTAAAGTGCATCAAAGGGATTGCCACTACAGATAGGGCATAAGTCCATAGGATCCAGTTTAACACCACTCGCCATATCCAGTCCCTCGGTGACGCCTGGGATGCGGTCTAAGGCAAAGCTACCGAGGCCTCTGATCAGGTCATTCGGATTATCCGTCAGGTACTCACGCCGATCTGACGGCATGCCCTGATCGTTGTACATGGAGATTAGACTAATATAATCCTCCTTATCAGGATAATCAGAGAGTGACACCGCATAGCTAAAGCCGTCATAGTTGTTTCTGACCGCATCTTCCAGATCTTCGATGACACCGCGACCAGGTCCGGTCGTCAATACTAGAATACCGAAGACTGTCACGACGGTGTATTCAATCATTGCCTGACCTTTTTGCCGTACGTAGCCGGTACGCCCTTGTTGCAACATTTTTTTCAGTCGTTTCATCTTTAATTTACTCACTAATCTATATTTAAGCCTGATATGACCTAACTTTCTGTCTGTATCACGACCACCGTTCCTTCAGCAGACTTGTTAATCACGATGGTTACCACTTGCCCTCGCTTACTGAATCTTTGTGCGTGACTCTCACCCCCGGAGACTGTTTTATCCATATCCAGTCCAAAGCCATGACCGGTATAGTAATCACGGTAGAAATTAGCATTGTTTTCAACCGTAAAGTCGTTTAGTAAGGCCACGGTTCGACCTTTTTTACCAGGGTCCTTGGTCTTAATATCGTTGAAGACGCGGCTTCCGCTCATTTTTGGAACTTTTTTACCAAGCTTCGGCAAATTTTCCGGATCGGGCAGTCTGCTTATCCCCAACAGGCCAGTGGAACCTCTTTGCCCAGCCGCAGTGACCTGTACCGTCATCAGATGACCCTCCTCAACTCGGGTAATTATTTGCCAGGGTTCCAAAACATCGGTTTCTGTATAGCCGGGTTGTTTTTCTGTCCCCTTAGGCCAGAATTCCCGATAAAATTCCAGCACCTCCTCGACTGAGCGTTTACTGTTGAATTGTCTCACATTCATCTCGATACCATTGACGACCATGCTATCAGCGATTAAACCAATTTTTGATCCGGGCGGCGGGGGAAATTTCGGTGCGGCAAGAGCAATTGCGGACCACAACACCATGCAGGGCAATCCCATAAAAATGATCAGGCCAAATGCCAATCTGGGTTTGATATATTTATGAGTAAAAAACATCATAGTTCACAATCTGTGAAAACAGGTGCCGGGTCGAAGTTACAAATGCCATCCGGGCAAGCATGAGAACCATCAGTACTACCATCACCATCAAAATCAAGTCGATCAGGGTGAATCGCATCAACATTCATATAACCCAGCCACAAACTGCCATTACCGCTAAACGTTCCATCAGCATAATTTGTATAGTCGTTACCTTCCCATCTCGAAAATGTGCCATAGTTGGTATCCAGAAAATGACCAATCGAGGGATTGCAGCGGCGCCATTCAGGAATTAGCAGGGAAACAACATCCCACACTTCATTTGCACCAGGAATGGCTTCAATGACTTCAGCAAATAATTTTGTGATGACCAGACCACCGGTCTGATTGATGGTATGGCCCAGACCGCCCGCGTTCCAACCATCCGTGAGCACAGCGGCGCTCCCGGTAAAGTTAAGATTTAATGTACTGTTGTCATACAGACCAGTCAGCGGATTTGGAAAAGCAATCAGCCCGGCCGGGGCTGTGACAGGAAATACAACTTCAGACTTGGAATAGGCATCGGTATTAATCATGGTGAAGCCCACATCGCTACCAATTGCGCCCAGAACCCAGGCGAGTGCCGACGTGATGGCTGAAATAACATCCAGCAAGATATTCAGAATGAAAATTTTATCAGGTGTGGGGTCTGAAGGTATGGGTAAGGGGTCGCTAAAATTATCCAGCACCAGGGATACCCCTCGGTGATCAGTCCACAGACGGTTGCGCTCATCCTTGTTCCATGTAC
>CAZDFI010000020.1:15273-33403 GCA_964504725.1 uncultured Enterobacteriaceae bacterium | reverse complement strand
AAGTCTCAGCTCAGGCACTTTATAAAGCTCAGGCACTCACCGCACGAGATAGCCAGGTGCGGGAGGCGATGGAACGCTCGGCAGAGGAGGAGATTGATCACCTGGTCTGGTGTGAAGAACGTCTGCGTGAGCTGGGTGGTCGTACAAGCCATCTGGGGTCTTTCTGGTTTTTTGGTTCATTTACCATAGGCTCTCTGGCCGGTTTGATCGGGGATAAATGGAACCTTGGTTTTGTTGTTGAGACCGAGAATCAGGTAGTCAAGCATCTGGATGAGCACTTGAAACAGATTTCTGCAAGCGATTTGAGAAGTCGGGTCGTCCTGGAACAGATGCGCGAAGATGAAGCACATCACGCCAGTGTCGCTCTACATGCAGGTGCTCGTGAATTACCAACACCCGTCAAAAAGATGATGGGACTACTTTCGAAGGTAATGACAAAGACCGCGTACTGGATCTAGTCCAGTCCAATCTGGATAATTTTTAGAGAATCGCCTTAAGGATGTAGAAGAAAATAATTGCCAGGATCGCACCGGCAGGTAGTGTGATGATCCACGACATAAAGATCGAACCAATCACTCGCAGATTCAGTGCTGAGATTCCTCGTGCAAGACCAACCCCGAGTACCGCACCAACTAACGTATGGGTTGTCGAAATGGGCAATCCGGTTCCCGAGGCAAGTACGACGGTTGTTGAAGCTGAAAGGTTACAGCAGAAACCACGACTCGGTGTCAGTTCTGTAATACCAACCCCCACGGTTGCAATCACCTTGTGTCCGTACATGACCAGGCCAGCCACAATACCCATTGCCCCCAGTAGCAAAACCCAGGAAGGCAGCATTGATTTTTGTTCAATCAAACCACCACTATTGACAATACTGACAACTGCGGCGACAGGTCCTATGGCATTGGCGACATCATTGGAACCATGCGCAAAGGCCATGGCACATGCGGTAAAGACCATTAATACACCAAACACCAGTTCAACAGAATGTAGATGAAAACCGCCAAAATTGACTGGGTGTTCTTTTATTTTACGAATCATAAAGATACCGATGATGGCGGAAATAACACCGACAATGGCTGCGATGCCATAGCATTCTGCCTGTGTCATATCCAGGCCAAGATGCTTTAAACCCTTGAACACGGTCACCAGTGTAATAACGAAACCTGTCATAAAAATATATAAAGGCACGTAGCGTTTGGCATTTTTAAATGGCTTTTTGCTGTCCAGAATCAAAATCTGAACACTACGGTAGAGAAAATAGGACATGGTTCCTGCCAGGATCGGGGAGACCACCCAGCTCATCGCAATATTACCGACTTTGTCCCATTGCACGGCATCTATGCCCATGGTGACTGCTGCAAAACCGACGATGGCACCCACTATGGAATGCGTGGTTGAGACGGGCAATCCTGAACGGGTGGCTAATAATAACCATACACCTGCGGCAAGCAGCGCCGATAACATGCCATAGACGAGCAACTCTGGGGAATCAGCAAACATGGCAGAATCCACCATGCTTTTGCGTATGGTGGATGTGACTTCGCCACCGGCCAGGTAAGCACCTGAGAATTCAAAAATGGCGGCAATAATAATGGCTGATTTTATTGTCAGTGCCTTTGAACCGACAGAGGTTGCCATCGCATTAGCAACATCATTTGCGCCGATACCCCATGCCATAAATAGACCGAATACGGCTGCAAGTATCAATAACAGTGTTGCATGTTCCATGGGCGAGTAAGTCTAGCGAGAGTTAGTTAGTTGAAAAATTATTTGGCGAGCATTAATTGCAAGCGGTTACCGGTACTCTGTGATGCATCGGCAAGATCACCAATCCATTCGAATATCTTGTATATAAACATGACATCGATAGGGGGCAATTCACTCTCGAGTGCATAAAGAGAGGCACGAAGTTTGACCTGAATTTCATCGGTCTCATTTTCAATGACGTGCAGTTCAGCAATCATTTGTCTAACACGCGTTGCTTCATCTCCCCGAAATCCTGTAACGACCAGCTCATCAAGTTCATTAATGGCAATCTGGGCTTGCTTCGTGGCATCAATGCAGCGCTGCAGGAATGCCATAAAATCATCCGCAAGCACATTTGGGATAGTCATCCTACGGCCGAGGGTGAGTCCAGAAATATCTTTTGCTCGATTGGCAATCAGATCCTGTAAGTCTAGAACCTGAAGAATATCTCTTCGGTCGACAGGCATGAATAAACTTGTGGGCAGGTTCATGCGTAATTCGTTTTTGGTATCATCGGCTTCACCTTCGAGTAAGGCGAGTTTTCTCTGGATCTTTGTTGCCTCATCCCAATCACCTTTAAATACAGCTTCAAAATAAGGGATGAGTTGCTCGACACAAGCAACCACACTTGCAATATGTTTTTGGAGTGGGGAAACGGGGGACTTCCCAAAAATACGTGAAAAATAACTGGTTTTTGCCATGTGCGGCATTGTATGTGATTTCTAAAATAATTAAAGAATTTTTCATTGAAAAATGGCTGCCCGTCCCCATGTAGGCAATATGTTAAATACAATTAAATCAGGAGGTGCGATATGGCACTTGTAAGATATGAGCCGTGGAATTTGCTGAACAGACTTCAGAAGGAATTCAACCTGCAGAACAATCTTGATCCTTATGCAAGAGAAGTTGAGGATGATGACTATTCGGATGTGGTGACCAGTCATTGGCGCCCAGCCGTTGACATCAAAGAGGAAGAAAATCGATTCGTTATCTATGCAGATCTACCTGGTGTTGATCCAAAAGACATTGAGATTACGATGGAGAAAGGTGTGTTAACGCTCAGGGGTGAACGTTCTGAAGAGACGAAGGAAGAGCACGAAGGATATAAACGTGTTGAACGTATGAGTGGTAGTTTTTACCGCCGCTTTAGTTTACCGGATACAGCAGATGCTGAACGCATTGAAGCTGAAGGTAAAAATGGTGTATTGGAGATCACCTTGCCAAAGCACGAAAAGGTGCAGCCAAGAAAAATCGCTGTCAGGAGTTAAACTCGACAACAATAACAGGGCGGGCATTGCCCGCCTTTTTTCTGGTTAATATTTCGGTAAGCTAACAAAATGTTGGGTTAATATGAACTTTTTCAAGGATAGATTTCCTAATCTCATTAGGAAAGGAATTATCTACGAATTATTTCAGGGATTTTTATTTGGGGGGTTGGATGAGTAAAAGAATAGCGAGTTTAGCAATAGGCAATCTATTAATATTTGTATTGAGTTTGATCAACTCATTTGCGCAAGCAGCCCTACCAGGTAGTGTTGATGGTAAAGTCTTGCCTAGTTTGGCACCGATGTTGGAACGGGTAACGCCAGCAGTTGTAAACATCGCAACAGAAGGTAAGGTTCAGATCAGGCTAAATCCTCTTTTTTCAGATCCATTCTTCCGTCGATTTTTTAACGTGCCGGATCAACCCCTGGAAAGGAAAACGCAAAGTTTAGGTTCAGGGGTAATTGTCGATGCTGAACGTGGATTGGTACTGACCAACAACCATGTGATTGCCAATGCAGTACAAATCACCGTGACACTGCGAGATGGCAGGCAACTGGTAGCGGAATTAATTGGTACCGATCCCAAAACCGATGTTGCTGTAATTAAAATTCCGGCAGAAGATTTGGTCGATGTCAAACCTGCGGATTCTGATGCGTTACGGGTAGGAGATTTTGTCGCTGCAATTGGCAATCCATTTGGTATCGGTCAGACAGTCTCTTCGGGCATTATTGGCGGCTTGAATCGCAGTGGCCTGGGAATAGAGGAGTATGAAAACTTTATTCAAACCGATGCGGCAATCAATCCCGGAAATTCGGGTGGAGCATTAGTGGATTTACGCGGTGAACTGGTGGGTATCAATACGGCAATTTTTTCACAAAGTGGTGGAAACATTGGCATCGGTTTTGCGATTCCAATTAATCTGGCGATGCAAATTATGGAGCAATTAGTTGAGAGTGGGCAGGTACAGCGTGGTTTCCTTGGTATTTCTACACAGGATTTAACACCTGCACTGGTTGAAGCCTTTGGTCTTAAACACAAGAAAGGAGCAGTGATTACCAGTGTAGATGAAGATTCCCCCGCAGGTAAGGCTGGACTTCAGCCTGGAGATATACTGCTCAAGATAAATGGTCGCGATGTTAAAAATGCGGGCGATGTTCGTAATCGTTTTGGTTTGTTGACTATAGGTGAGCAGGTTGCTTTTGATATATTACGAGCGGGCGAAAATAAGAAAATTACCACTATAGTGACTGCTGCAAAAGAAGAAATTAGTTCACCAGTCGCAATCAATAAGAGACTTGAAGGCGTAACAATTAATGAAGTCGGAAAAGACCATCGTTACTATGGAAAAGTCAAAGGTGTTTATGTGATTGATGTGCTTAGAGGCAGCCCAGCATGGCGTAGCGGGCTGAGAAAAGGTGACGTTATCACTTCTGTTAATCGTCAGACTGTGAAAGATGTAGCGATATTCCTCAAATTCGTGAATGGAAAAGACGAGCCCTTGTTGCTGAGAATTTTGAGAGGAAATGCTGCTGCGTTTATTGTGATTAAATAATCTTAATTTACGGCAGATGCAAGATTGTGTTGGTCAAGCTCTGGTTGGTACTGTTCAGAGCAATCTGAAGTAAGGATTTTCTCCAGGAGATCTACA
This sequence comes from uncultured Enterobacteriaceae bacterium, assembly GCA_964504725.1. Classification (GTDB taxonomy): domain Bacteria; phylum Pseudomonadota; class Gammaproteobacteria; order Eutrophobiales; family Eutrophobiaceae; genus SMWN01. Next base: position 28,740 of record CAZDFI010000020.1, on the reverse strand, counting down.
TCAACATAATTTGTGCCAAGTGAATTACCTGATGTTACGGTAAAGTGTTCTTCTGGCTCACCGAGTTGATCGATGACCAGTGAAGCGCCGGTGAAGTCTTCATCGACTGTTAATGGATGGGTCGTAATTACTGTTTTTATTCCGGCAGTCAATGCGGCGCGATTACCATTATCAGTATCTTCTATAACAATACAGTTTTCGGGTTTCAGTCCGAGATTCGCTAAAGCATATTGATAAACTGCCGGCGAAGGTTTTTTGTCAGCAACTAAATCGCTACTAACCAAAGTATCAAAGTACGATAATGTATCTTCACCTAATGCATTTTTTAATACGGCTTCAACATTGGCAGTAGAAGTACAGGTGGCAATCGCCATACTGATTTTATTTTGCCTGGCTTCATTAATTAATCTTTCCACACCATTACGCAGGCCAATATGACCGGCAATTAATTTTTCACGGTATATTTCGGATTTGCGTTGATGAACCTTCAGGGTGTAATCCCGTAAATTTTCTTTTTCAGGAGCGTCAAAATTCTGTGACTTCAGGAATTTAAGAATACGTTCTTTGCCTCCGGAAATGGAGAGTAACTGTATGTATTCAGAGACTGACCACTGAAAAGGGATTTTGAATTTCTTGAAAGCTTCGTTGAAAGCCTGCCTGTGTGTTTCTTCTGTGGCGGCCAGCGTGCCATCCAAATCAAAAATTATGGCCTTTAATTTGCTCATATTGCTTGTAAAAAAATCTTTAATTACCTTTCACTTTCGACGGCTAATGTTTGATCAATAAAAAGAAAATATTTGATGCAACGCAATACTAGGACATTTTTTCCTGATCGTCTACATTCAATGAGACGGGAGGGGTATTTTCAAGTTCCACTTGTTCAATTTTTTCGAATCGAGAACTGATTTTTCGGGCAGAGGTACTGACATCTTCGACATCCTTATGTGCCTGACTAATATGCGTAGCGAGTTTATCCATACGTTTCTGGAATCTACCAAAGTCCTGTGCCAGATGTCCAAGGTGTTCTTGAATAATGTGAACCTGTTCACGTGTTGCGGCATCTTTTAACACTGCGCGCGCCATGTTCAGTGTGGCCCATAGTGTTGTCGGTGAAACAAGCCAGACTCTGGACTTGTTGGCCTTTTCAACCAGATCCGGGTGGTGTGCCTGTATCTCTGCAAATATCGCCTCGGCCGGTATAAACATCATTGCACCATCCGAAGTCGTACCAGGGATAATATATTTTTCGGCAATATCCTGAACATGTTTCTGTATATCTAACTTGAATTGTTTCCTCGCAGCCTTGCGATCAGAATCATTTGCTTGTTCATCATTCATTCGGCGATAGGATTCCAGTGGGAATTTTGAATCGATTGCAATCATGCCGGTAGGTTCTGGCATAAATAAAACACAGTCTGCTTTTTTGCCATTGGGCAGTGTGTGCTGCAGATTAAAATGACTCTCAGGTAAAACATTTCTGACAAGAGAGTTGAGTTGCACCTCACCAAAGGCACCACGGGATTGTTTGTCTGACAAGATCTCTTGCAGGCTAACCACATTCGTGGATAGCTCGGTAATTTTTTTCTGGGCCTCATCAATCAGGGCAAGTCTTTTAACAATATCTGCGAAAGTCGCTGTTGTTTTCTCAAATCCTTCAGCAAGACGTTTCTCAACCTGGCCGCTGATCTCCTTCAAGCGTTGATCGGTTTGTTCAGTGAGTCCCTGCATTCGTTTGCCCAGGTCATCACTATGGCGCGTGAGTGTCTCACTAATTAATTTTTGTACATTGGTCATGCCTGTTTGCAGAGACTCAAGAGTTTGTTTGGTTGCTTCTCCTTGACGTTTCTCGAAATGGCTATTGTTTTCCAGGAGTATGGTGCGTAGTTGCTCTCTTAATTCAGCAAATGAACCCACGAGCTTTTCTCGCAAGTTACTGATGGCTTCAGTCTGATCTTGTTTGATTTCATTTAAGCGTTTGTCGAGCTGGTCTATTTTTTTTGAATGTTCTTCCAGACGGGTATCCAGACGGGTAAGTTGTTCATCATTTTTTTGCCGGAATTCAATGCGTAGCGCAATCCATACAACCAATATCAACAGGGCAATAAGAATGATGTTGCTTGCTTCAGGCGTCAGGGTTATGAATTCCACAGCGGTATCATATGATAAGTACGCTGCAGGTGCAGCATCAACTTGAAGGTAAGTCTATATTTTTCTGGATACTTTACCTTTTTAGAAAAACCAACCATCTGTAGAAATTCAGAATACTGGCAAGCGATGCAGCCAGATAGGTAAGTGCTGCGGCTGTCAGTATCTTCTTAGAGATAGGGATGGCAGATTCAGGAATATATTCCCCGGCAATTAATACCGGCAGTGCCCGTTTGAAACTGGCATCCCATTCTACCGGCAAGGTGATCAGGTGAACCAGCACAGGCAAAAGCAAAATGGTCAAGCCACAGGCAAGTGTAAATATGCCTACGGGGGGTGAACGCGTGAGTAGCGTTAAAAAGGGAAATGCGACCAGCATCATGGCGGCAATCTTCTCTGCAGCCCAGGAGAACCTGGCCAGTCGCGAACGTAACGCTAGCGGTTTATATCCGGATTTATGCTGGATGGCATGGCCTATCTCATGGGTGGCAACAGTAACAGCAGTGAGTGATTTCCCATTGAAATTTTCCGGCGAGAGTTTAACAAGCTTGTTTTCCGGATCGTAATAATTTTCATTTTGCTCACCCTCTTCGACATGAACATCCTCTAGTTTGAGACGTTTGACTAAATGTTGAGCGAGTTCACCCCCTGTGCCTGGTAAGGCATCAATTTCCACCGCATACTTTTTAAACACATGTTTAGCCCATATTTGCGGTCCAAAGATGAGCAAAATCAGTAGAATAGCAGCGATGGTAAACATCATAATAACGGGTTCTCAGCTTGTGATGTGTCGTTTTCGGTTATACTTTGTCGCCATGTAGTGAGTACGTATCCAGTAATACATGTCGATATTTTGGCTGATACGTTAGCTATATATATTTAATAATAAGAAATTTCATCATTTCATTCTAATAACACGAATTGTTTATGGCATCGTTGGGATTATGACACCTCTGGAAAGATATCAGGCGGATTTATTGCGTGAAGATTTTCATGCAGATGCGGCACAGGAAAATGCAGTGCGTTTTACGCAGTATCTTTTCGATGCACTTTTGGCTGAAGGTAATATGGGGAACAGTTTTTTTGAAAAAATCAGACAAAAATTCCAGAAAGATAAAACACATTTTATCAAGGGATTGTATTTCTGGGGAGGGGTTGGGCGAGGTAAAACATATCTCATAGATTCTTTCTATGACAGCCTGCCATTTAAAGAAAAACAACGGATACATTTTCATCGTTTTATGCAAATGGTGCATACGCAACTAAGAAATCTCAGTAAGGTATCTGATCCATTACAAATCGTGGCAGACAATATTGCCTCTGAAACCGAGGTTTTGTGTTTTGATGAATTTCATGTGTCCGATATTACAGATGCCATGCTGTTGGGCGGATTGCTTAAAGCATTGTTTGAGCGTGGAGTCATATTGGTCACAACTTCAAACGAGGCGCCGGATCAGTTGTATTGGGATGGTTTACAAAGAGAGCGATTTTTACCTGTAATCGATTTGATAAAGAAATATACAGAAGTGGTGAATGTGGATTCAGGTGTTGATTACCGCTTAAGTTATCTGGATAAGGCGGAAATTTATCATTCACCTTTAGACGATAAGGCAACAGCCAGGCTGGAAATTTATTTCAATCACATCGCACCGAGCGAAGTCATGCAAGGTGTGCCTATTGAAATTGAAGGGCGAATGATACAAACGATACGCCTTGCTGATGGCGTCGTATGGTTTGATTTTGATGCCATATGTGACGGACCAAGAGGCCCTGCTGACTACATCGAGATAGCCAGATTATTTCAATCCGTTCTTATATCCGAACTTCCTGTCATGGATGAAATGACAAATGACAAGGCCAAACGATTTATGATCCTGGTAGATGAATTCTACGATCGGAACGTTAAATTAATTGTTACTGCAGCAGAAGAACCGTCAAAACTCTACACCGGCAAACGCTTGGCCAAGCCATTTTTAAGGACAATCAGCCGTCTTGAAGAGATGCATACACACGATTATCTCGCAAAACAGCATATTCCATAAATATCTGATTAATCAATAAGTAACATTAATAACTTGACTTAATTGATTAAATAACCTATATAAGTTACATAGTTTTAGTAATTTGCTGATATCTATAACTTATTTTCAGTTTTAGATGATATTTTCAGCAGTATGTATGTTTTAAGCAACAGTTAAATAATTTTATGGGGGATAAAATTTGAGTGCTGTAATGTCTACTGACGGCCTGGAATTAGAAGAACGGCAGGTAGCAGAATTATTAGAATGTCGTTTTGGCGATGGTATGGTGTATCTTCCTAAAACAAAACCCAGGCAATTGTTATCCATCGCTAAAAGTAGCGGTTTTATTGATGCTGAAGGTTATCTCACACGTAAAGGACGAATTCTCTTAGCACATTATTTCTAATAATGTTCCCATCTGGAAAAACTATTGGGTAGTCGTTTCCGCTAGAATAGTGCTGGAGAAATATAAATTCTTCGCCTTTGACCTTTCATAGTTGCTCCCAATTCACTATCCTTTCTCAGGTACAAGTTAGTTTGTCTAGTGGCTTAAAGTCAAAACAAGAAAGAATAAAAATGTCTGGAGGAGAAAAACATGGCTGGCTACAGTACTGAAGATATTCGAAATATTGTGCTTGTAGGTCATGGAAATTCAGGCAAGACATCGTTAGTCGAAGCGATGTTATCCAGGTCGGGTGCAATCAGCAGTGCAGGCTCTGTTGAACGGGGCAACACGGTCAGTGATTTTGATCCACAAGAAAAAGAACACAAACATTCACTAAACAGTACCATTGTGAGTATGGATTACCACGGTGGTCATATTAATTTAATTGACACACCCGGGTACCCGGATTTTATGGGGCGCGCCCTCGCTGTGCTCCCTGCGGTAGAGACCTGTGCCGTGGTCATTAATGCACAAACAGGAATCGAAATGGTGACCCGTCGCATGATGGAGGTCGCAAAAGATAGAGGCCTGGATCGACTGATCATTGTGAACAAGATAGATGCTGATCAGGTAGACCTGAAAAAATTAATAGTACAGATCAGGGAAGCATTCGGCAGTGAATGCTTAGCTATTAATCTACCTGCTGAAAATAATCAAAAAGTTGTTGATTGCTTCTTTAGTCCTTCTGGTGAAAAGACAGATTTTTCTTCAGTGAAAGAAGCACATACGCAAATTGTTGATCAGGTCGTCGAGCTTGATGAAGAACTCATGGAGCTTTATCTGGAACAGGGTGAGGAAATTAGCTCCGAACAATTACATGATCCATTTGAACAGTCTCTAAGGGAAGGTCACCTGATTCCAGTATGTTTTGTTTCAGCAAAGACTGGTGCGGGTCTGGATGAATTGATGGAAATATTTGCCAGGTTAATGCCAAATCCTAACGAAGGTAATCCACCACAATTTCTGAAAGGAGAAGGTGAAGATTTAGCACCAATAGAAGTTGTAGCGGATTCTGGTAAACACGCATTGGCTCATGTATTCAAGATCAATGTTGACCCATTTGTTGGAAAACTTGCCACTTTTCGTATCCATCAGGGCACGGTTAACAAGGAGAGTCAATTATTTATCGGTGATGGACGTAAACCATTCAGGGTGGGGCATTTGTTCAAATTACAAGGCAAGGAACATACTGAAATCTCGTCCGGTATCCCTGGCGATATATGTGCCGTAGCTAAAATTGATGATATTCATTTTGATGCCGTACTACATGATTCCCATGACGAGGATCAACTACATTTACGTTCTCTGGATTTTCCTGCTCCCATGCATGGTTTGGCGATCGATTTTAAGAAACGTGGTGATGAGCAAAAGATTTCTGACGCTTTACATAAAATGGTTGAAGAAGATCCCAGTTTAATTGTTGAACATCATGCAAAAATGAATGAAACAGTGATACGTGGTCTGGGGGAATTACACTTGCGTATCGTGCTTGATAAATTAAAAGATCACTACAACGTTGATGTTGGGACTCGTCCCCCAAGGATTGCCTATCGCGAAACCATTACCACTCATGCAGATGGACATTATCGGCACAAAAAGCAGACAGGTGGAGCAGGCCAGTTTGGTGAAGTTTCTTTGAGAGTTGAACCCCTCTCACGTGGAGGCGGGTTTGAATTCGTGGATAAAATTGTTGGGGGTGTCATCCCGAGGCAATTTATTCCTGCTATCGAAAAAGGTATTCAACATGTTCTGGACGAAGGGGTTATTTCTGGTTATCCACTGCAGGATATAAAAGTAACTATTTATGATGGCAAACACCATTCTGTGGATTCAAAAGAAATTGCTTTTGTTGCTGCCGGGAGAAAAGCATTTATCGCTGCCGTCACTAAGTCAAAACCTGTGGTTCTGGAGCCGATCGTTGATATCGCAATTACTGTTCCCAGTGATGCAATGGGTGATATCACAGCCGATTTATCGGGTAAAAGGGGCCGTATCAGCAATACTGAAGCGATGGCAGGCGGGTTTACCATGATTAGTGGTACTGTACCGTTGAGTGAATTAGACAATTATCAATCCAGGCTCAAATCATTTACCGGTGGTACGGGCTCTTATTCAGTTGAATTTAGTCACTATGACCAGGTACAGCCCAGGATCCAAAAGGAACTGATTTCAGCATATAGGCCGAGGGAAGATGAAGAGTAATAATCAAAGTTGCATTCTCCAAACTAACCAATAACCAAATAGAATAAGTTTAGTTTATTTAAATTCTTTTAAGTATAAAGGCTTGTTGCTATCTTCCCCCCTCGCTAGAATATTAACCCTTAATTTAATCAGTTACTTATATGGCAGGAAAAGATGTACCAGTACGATAACTACGATCAGAAAATAGTAGACGATCGCGTAGAACAATTTCGAGATCAGACCCGGCGTTATCTGGCAGGTGAATTGTCTGAAAATGAATTCAGGCCCCTGAGATTAATGAATGGTTTGTATATTCAGACACATGCGCCAATGCTGCGTGTGGATATTCCTTATGGATTATTGTCTTCCAAACAACTGCGTATGCTTGCCCATATCTCTCGTAAGTATGACAAGAATTACGGTCACATCAGTACACGCCAAAACATACAATATAACTGGCCGAAGTTAGAGACTGTTCCTGATATCCTGGCCGATCTGGCCAGTGTACAAATGCATGCCATTCAATCCAGTGGTAACTGTATCCGTAATATTACTTCCGATCAGTTTGCGGGTGTTGCCGAAGACGAAGTGGAAGATCCCAGACCTTATTGTGAAATACTACGTCAGTGGTCAACTTTCCATCCTGAATTTGCTTATTTGCCTCGTAAGTTCAAGTTTGCTGTATCTGGCGCGACACATGATCGTGCCGCAGTTCAGGTACATGATATTGGTTTGTACCTGGTGCGTAATGATGCCGGTGAAGTTGGCTTCAAGGTGCTCGTCGGTGGTGGTCTTGGTCGTACGCCCGTCATTGGAAAAGTTATTCGTGAATTTCTTGAAAAGAAACACATGCTCTCTTATATGGAAGCCATCCTGCGTATCTACAATCGCTTAGGCAGACGCGACAATAAATACAAGGCCAGGATAAAGATTCTGGTAAATGCTACTGGTATCGAAAAATTTACCGAAATGGTGGAGGTAGAATGGTCGTATATTAAAGATTCTGTGTTGTTACTGGATCAGAAAGAAATTGATCGCGTTTGTGCACAATTTGCAGCACCAGATTATGAAGAAAATGCAGGTGCTGATACCAGTTTCGCTGAACATCAGGCCAGCGATCCAGCCTTTGCTACATGGGTTGGTCGAAATGTCGTGTCACATAAAGTGGATGGTTATCGCGCGGTTGTGGTGTCACTCAAGGCGCCGACCATTGCCCCTGGAGATGTTACCGATGTGCAAATGGATCATCTTGCCGATTTAATCGATAAATATAGCTTCGGTGAAATCGTCACCACTCATGACCAGAATTTTATTATGCCTCACGTGAAACAGGCCGATTTGTTTTCATTGTGGGAGGGTTTAGTCGCACAGGGTCTGGCAACACCCAATATTGGATTGTTGACCGATATGATTTGTTGTCCCGGTCTGGATTTTTGTTCGCTTGCGAATGCCGGATCAATTCCGATTGCAAAGCAGATCAACGAAAAATTTAATGACATGGATTACCTGCACGACATAGGTGATATCAAGATCAAAATGTCAGGTTGCATGAATGCCTGTGGTCACCATCATGTTGGTCATATCGGTATACTCGGTGTAGATAAAAAAGGTGTTGAATTTTATCAATTGACGCTTGGTGGTTCGGCTGAGAATGATGCGGTCCTGGGTGATCGACTGGGTCCCGCAATTGAAAAAGAGAATGTTGCTGACACCATTGGTCAACTCCTTGATGTCTATGTTGAAAATCGCCAGGAAGAAGAATCTTTTCTTGATACTTATCGTCGGCTTGGGATTGATCTATACAAGCAAAGGGTCTATCCAAAGAAAAATTCGGAAAAAAAGGTGGCCACCAGTGCAGCTTATTAAGGATCAAAAAATTGTTGAAGATGGTTGGCAACGTATTACTGAGATTACAGAAGATGCGAGTTTACCTACAGGTGATGTTATTGTTCCTTTCGCTTATTGGCTGGAGAACAGGGAAGCTTTGTCGAGCAGGGAAGGAATGCTGGGTGTTTGTATAGATGGCGACAACGATATTCAGGAAGTAGTAAAAGATATTGAGCATTTTGATTTGATTGCACTGGATTTCCCTGCTTTTGTCGATGGGCGTTCTTACTCACATGCACGCCTGTTGCGTGACAGGTATAACTTTGAGGGAGAGCTACGTGCCGTCGGTGATGTTTTGCGTGATCAGCTTTTCTTTATGCAACGCTGTGGCATCAATTCTTTTCAATTAAGAGAAGATAAAGATATGCAAGATGCCTTGAATGCATTTACCGAGCTTTCCGTAAAATATCAGACTGCTGCAGATGGTGCTGAGCCGGTTTATAAATATAGATAATAGTCGTTAATTTTTCTAGTAATTAGCTATCTGGGCTTTGTACAAGGTTTCTCCTGCGCTGTCAGCTGGAAGACGTGAAATGTGAAAGGTGAAACGCCTCGAAGAATTCCCTACAGACACTTCACATTTCACGTATTCCTCGTTCATTAAAAACCTGCTTTAACCAAGTTAAAGATAGTTACGAATCGCAGATGCCAAAGCTATACAGTCACAATCGTGACTGAAGGACAATTTAAAGTCGGATCTTTATGAAAGCCCTTTACCAACAGAACGTTATCCCCGGTACTTGCCAAGTCCAGTTCTCTGGCAATCTTCTTCGCCAGGTTATTGTGGTCACCCATTTCGCTATCTTCAACCAGTACGGGAATGATGCTCCACAGCAAGGCCATTTTTCTGCATGTGCTGATTTGGTTTGTGATCATAACCACAGGCGCTGCTGGTCGCGCGGAACTCATGGTGGCCGCTGACATACCCCCTTGTGAAATAACGATGACGGCATGTGCCATCAAATCTCGCGCCAGTCCATTGCTTGCATTTGCCATGGCTTCCCATATAGGGACGGGCAACATGTCCGAGGTATCTAATCCGGAATTATACTCGCCATGTTTCCAGAGATAGGCTTCAGTCTGACGCAGGATGCGATCCATCATGTCCACAGATTCAACCGGGAAACTACCTGCAGCTGATTCAGCAGATAACATCACAGCATCTGCACCTAGTGTTACGGCATAAGCGATATCTGTAACTTCAGCACGCGTTGGCCTGGCATTTTCGATCATGGATTCCAGCATCTGGGTGGCGACGATGACGGGTTTAAATTTTTGTCTGGCCCGGTCTATTAACTGGCTTTGGGCCACTGGAACCTGTTCCGGTTTGAGTTCAACCCCCAGATCACCTCGAGCCACCATGATGCCGTCAGCAGCATCAAGAATACCATCCGCCTCTTCCAGGGCTTCCGGCTTTTCTATTTTTGCAATAATGTTTGTATTGGCACCTGCTTCCCTGACAATCGATCTCAGATCATTAATGTCAGCAGCCCGGCGGACAAAAGATAATGCCAGATAATCAACACCAAGTTTTAGAGCAAATTGTGCGTCTTCACGATCTTTTTCTGTCAGAGAAGGTGCTGAGACATTGACACCGGGCAGATTAATTCCTTTGTTGTTTTTTAGAATGCCGCCGTAGACAACCTGACATGAGATTTCAGTTCCATCAACATTTTCAACGCTTAACTCAAGGTTGCCATCGTTGAGTAATATACGATTGCCGGGTTCGACATCATCGGCCAAAGCTTCGTATTGAGAAGGGATCAGACCTGGTTCTCCCAAAACATCACGGGTTGTGACAGTGACAGGTGCGCCATTAACCAGCGTAATCTGCCCATTTTTAAATCTTCCCGTGCGAATCTTTGGACCACATAAATCGGCCAGGACAGCAATAGGCTTACCTAGTTCTTCAGCGATGCTACGCACGAGCTTGTAGGTGTTTTCATGCGAAGCATGTTCACCATGAGACATGTTCAGGCGAAAGACATTGACACCAGCTTCTATTAATTGTTTTATGACCTCTGGCGAATCAGATGCAGGCCCAAGCGTGGCAATAATTTTTGTACGCCTGTTTTTCAATAATTTGATGTCTGTAACAATAGCCATTATTAACTCCGTTTCCTTCTGTCGAGATTTTGTGTCAGTATGATTTCCGTTTCTGCGGCCATTCCTGCTGAAAGGAAATCCTTGACATTCTAACACACTGATTATGAACCAGTTTAGCCTGTTAAAACACAATCGATTTTTACCCATATTCTGTACACAGTTTTTGGGCGCACTGAATGATAATGTGTTTAAAAATGCAATCGTAATCCTGATAGCATTTTCCCTGGCTGACAAAATGGGCGCCAATGCCAGTATTCTGGTGATTACTGCAGCTGGTATATTCATCCTGCCTTTCTTCCTTTTTTCTGCCACAGCAGGCCAACTCGCGGATAAATTCGAAAAATCCATGCTAATCCGCCGAGTCAAGATAGCTGAAATTATTATTATGTGTATGGCGAGTGTGGGTTTTTATTTCATGAGTGTACCCATATTGCTAACACTTTTATTTTTTATGGGAACGCAATCTACATTATTCGGCCCGTTAAAATACAGCATCCTTCCACAACACTTGTCTGAGGATGAGCTGCTCGGTGGTAATGGCATGATTCAGATGGGGACCTACCTAGCCATATTGTTGGGTACTATTATTGGCGGTGTGCTCATTGCGATAAATCCGAATGGCAGTTTATATGTATCTATGGTGATCGTTTTTCTGGCAACGGCAGGTTGGCTAGCCAGTCGTTCGATTCCTGAGGCAACTGCACCTGAACCATCGCTTCATATTAACTGGAATATTATTACTGAGACCTGCAGGATTATTAAATTTTCCAGAGAAGATAAGACAGTATTCTGGGCAATCATTGGAATATCCTGGTTCTGGTTTTACGGTGCCACATTTCTGTCATTGGTTCCGACATACACACGAGATGTTTTATTTGCAGACGAAAGAATAGCGACATTGATGCTCACTGCTTTTTCAATCGGTATAGGCACAGGCTCATTAATGTGTGAGAAATTATCACACAAACATATCAATCTGGGATTAGTGCCTATAGGTGCCATAGGCTTAACATTTTTTGCAACTGATCTGTCCTTTATCTCATTGCCAGACATGAAACTATCAGAAGGTGAGTTATTAACCGCCGACATGTTTCTCCAGCATTTTAATCACTGGCACGTGTTAATTGATTTGATCTTGATTGGAGTGTCGGGAGGCTTATATATGGTTCCCCTGTATGCCCTGATCCAGCAAAAAAGTAATCCCTGTCATCGTTCCAGAATCATTGCAGCAAATAATATTCTAAATGCAATATTTATGGTGATCTCCGCGCTCATGATAATTTTATTAATTACTGCTGGGATTGATATTCCACATATCTTTTTTATTGTTGCTGTATTGAATCTCATGGCCATGGTGGTGATTTTTAAAAAAGAACCAGAATTTCTAAGGCAATTTTTTAAATATATAAGTAATTAGAGAACTTAAACATATGATTTAAAAGGAATTGATTTGTACTTGATGTATTCGGACTAAATCATCGGTTAATATATATTTAGGCAAGGAATAAATTATTTCGGTGCCCAATAGTCGCATTTAGAAAAATTGTAACAAAAGATCACTAATTCGCATGTGAAGTCTTTATGGATGATTCTTTAGATATTGCCAAGAGTACTTTGGAAGAACAGACACTTCGTGAAATGGAGTTGCTCAGCAGTGTTGTCCTGGAAAATTCACTTGATGCATTTATTGCAATCAATACCAAAGGAAAAATAATTAGGTGGAATCAACAGGCTACCGAGACATTTGGCTGGTCTGAAAATGAAGTTAAAGGTAAATCGTTAGATCAATTTATTGTACCTAGAGGTAAAAAAACTGCTTACAGAAAAGGCATCAAAAGAGTGCTTGAGACGGGCGAATCACATCTCCTGAACAGGAGAATTGAAATCAATGCACAACACCGGGACGGACGTAGCTTTCCAGTCGAATTAACCATCACACCGGTTTACTCTGGCAATGAGATTATCTCATTCAGCGCATTTATTAGAGATATTTCAGCTAACAAAAAACTTGAAGCGATCCACCATGCTGAACTAATCGTTCTTGAGATGATCGCTGCGGGAAGATCTCAAAAGATAATCTTGACAGCGTTGTGCAAAGAATTTGAAAAATTATCATCGGCTCGTGTTTTTGCATCGGTACTTCTTGTAAATGAAGATGGGACACATCTCAAGCTGGGTGCTGCACCAAGTTTCTCCAAAATAGTCCAGGATTCGTTGGATGGAATGGCGATTGTCGATTGTGGAGGTTCTTGTGCAACAGCTGTTTACAGGAGTGCTCCTGTTTTCGTTTCAGATGTACAAATCGATCCGATTTGGGCTGATTTTAGAGAATTTACAAAAGAGCACAATATTCAAGCCTGTTGGTCAATGCCTTTTTATTTTGGAGATGGTTCGGTGAGAGGAAGCTTTGCCTTAACACATTCAATAATCAAAGAGCCAACTGAATCAGATATTAGAATACTTAAGGTTGCAGCTAACCTGGCCAGTATTACTGTTGAGCGCTTCAAGTCGCAAACTGCATTGGAAACAAGTGAAGAGAAATTCTCCAAGGCCCTGGAGGTAAGCCCTGATGCTGTGGTGATTACACGTGTTGCAGATGGGAAAATCATCGAGGCGAATGATGCCTGTATCAAGTTATCGGGGTATCAAAGAGAAGAACTCGTTGGCAAAACAACACTTGAG
>CAZDFI010000020.1:10705-15263 GCA_964504725.1 uncultured Enterobacteriaceae bacterium | reverse complement strand
CTTGAGTTAAATATTTACAGTGCAAATGAAAGGGACAAGGTAGTCTCGCTTCTTAAGAAGAAAGGCAAATATGTCAATTTAGAATCTTTCCTAAGAAGAAAAAATGGAAAAGTGCTTAATACCTTATCATCGGCAGTCGTAATTGAAATAAATGGTGAGCCCTGCATTTTTGCAGCCATTCGCGATATTACTGAACGTAAGCATGCAGAAGAATCACTCAGTAATAAAAATCAAACATTAAAAGCACTGAATCTATGCAATCACGAATTGCTACATGCAGAAGACGAAAAAAGTCTGTTAGACGCTATCTGCAAAATCATTGTCGAAACAGGCGGATTTCGAACAGCAGGGGTGGGTATTGCTGAACATGATGAAACTAAAACCGTGCGTTTTGTGGCTCAGCATGGTGATGATCATAGTTATCTAAAAGGAGCAAAAGTCAACTGGCGTGATGATAATGAACGTGGTTGTGGCCCTGTAGGCGTCGCGATACGTACCGGCAAACCTCATGTTGTACGCGATGTGAAAACTGAACCAAATTTTGAAGTCTGGAGAAAAGCAGCACTTGAAAGTGATTATGCTTCCAGCGTTACTATTCCCCTGGTGGCTGAAGGAAACACATTAGGTGTCATACTTGTTTACTCTTCTGAAGCGAATCATTTTGATAAAGAAAAACTGGAGCTTCTGGATAGCCTGGCAAAAAATCTTGCATATGGTATGCAGTCATTGCGGAATAAACTCGAGCAACAAATGGCCAAAGCCGCATTAAATGAGTCTGAGCAAAAATATAGCAAGGCAATCGAGATTAGCCCGGATTCTATTATTATAACCAGACTTCGGGACGGCATGATTCTGGATATTAATAGAGCTACAACGGTCACTACAGGATATTCCCGTGAAGAATTAATTGGCAAGACAACACTAGAATTAGGGTTTTACCAAAAAAAGGATAGACAGAAGCTCATCAAGGCATTGCAGGAGAACGGTAGCTTCACAGATTATGAAATATTTATGAAAAGGAGAGATGGTAAAAACCGTATTTTATCATCCTCTGCTGTTGTCATGAATATAGATGGTGAAGATTGTATCTTTCTCATTACTCACGACATTACTGAGCGCAAACAAGTTGAGTTATCGTTAAGCGAAAGTGAACACAAATTAAGAAGTGCATTTGAAACCAGTCCCGATGCAATCGCTATCACAACGCTCAAAGATGGCGTTATCATGGAAGTAAATCAAGGGTTTATCCAGACAACAGGATTCAGTAAAGAAGAGTTAATAGGGAAAGCCTCTATTGAGTTAGGAATTTGGCCAGATCCTGAGGACAGGAAAAAGTTTGTAACTGCACTAAATTCTACAGGATTTGTTACAGGAATGAACATTAAGTTCAGGCGTAAAAATGGTGTTGTTTTACCAATATTAATTTCAGCAAGCGTTATCCATTTTGGAGGGGAATCTTACATTTTCACAGCATCCAGAGATATCAGTGATATGCAGGAATCCAGCGATAAACTGGAAAGAGCAAACTGGTTGTTGGAGCTAGAGAAAAACGCACTCGAAAAGATTTCATCGGGTCTGGATCCCAGCATAATATTAAAAGAATTAATCATTGCCATAGAAGAACAATATACTGAGATTTACTGTTCAATGTCTCTTTTGGTGGATCAAGGTCAATATTTAATCCCCTATGCGGCGTCGAGATTGCCTGAAGAATATGAAAAAGAGTTAGGCAAGATAAAAATCGGTCCTTCTGTAGGTTCATGTGGTACTGCTGCTTACTATAATAAAAATGTGTATGTATCAAATATCGCCAATGATCCACTTTGGAAAGGTTTTCAGGAGTTAGCAGCTAGATATGGATTGCGCGCGTGTTGGTCAATGCCTATTGCATCTACTGCAGGAGAAGTACATGGAACGATAGCGATTTATTATAAGGAACCGAAAGAAGCAGATAAGGAACATGTAGAGCTATTAGAACATATAAGAAAAATTGCAGAAATTTCACTTGAGCAATACAAGGCTAAAAATGATCTTACACAAAGTGAGGAACGATTCAGGAATACTTTCGACCATGCCCCCACCGGGATGGCACTTATTGATATTCAGGGGAACATATTAAAAGTCAATGACGCAGTGTGCCAGATGTTAGGTTATAAAAAGAGTGAATTGCTCGGCAAACATTTTCTTTCCCTGACTGATCCTGATGCCCGTGAAGAAAGTAAATTAAATTATAACAATATTATTTCCGGAGAAATAAAGAGCGTAAAAACAGAGAGACGCTACGTTCATAAAGAAGGTTATATTATTGATGTAGTGCTAAGTGTTTCCATGGTCAACGATCAGAATGGTAAGCCAAATCACCTTGTTGCACAGCTAGATGACATTACGCTGCAAAAAAAGGCTGAAACAAGATTGCTG
This sequence comes from uncultured Enterobacteriaceae bacterium, assembly GCA_964504725.1. Lineage (GTDB taxonomy): Bacteria > Pseudomonadota > Gammaproteobacteria > Eutrophobiales > Eutrophobiaceae > SMWN01. The sequence continues at coordinate 12,845 of CAZDFI010000020.1, read as the reverse complement.
GAAAGCGAAAATCGTTTTCGTGCACTGTATGATGGAACTCCTGCTATGTTTTTTACGATTAATGAGGATAACACAATTGCCTCGGTGAATATTTTCGGCTCTAAGAAACTTGGTTACAGCGTTAACGATCTTGTTCAAAGTTCAACAATGAAACTTGTTCTGGCAGAAGACAGAGAAAATTATCGAAATCTCCTGGACTCATGTTTTTTAAACCGGAAGAGTGTGCACAATTGGGAAATTCGGAAGGTTAAAAAAAATGGAACGATCATATGGAGCAGGGAGTCTGCACGTGTGATTGATGATACTGATGGGTCACAGAAGTTATTGATCGTTTCCGAGGACATTACCGAGGCTCATAAACTATCTCAGGAACTCTCTTACCAGGCAAGTCATGATGCTTTGACAGGTCTGGTAAACAGGCGTGAGTTTGAAATAAGACTTGAACGATTAATTCATGAAGGCGAAGGAAGTGGAGAGGATCATGCCTTGTGCTATCTGGATCTTGATCAGTTCAAGGTGATTAATGATACTTGTGGACATCTGGCAGGAGATGAATTGCTCAGGCAATTGGGTGAATTATTTAAATCCAAAGTTCGTAAAAAAGACACACTTGCACGATTGGGCGGAGATGAGTTTGGCGTGCTGATGCAAAATTGCTCATTGAATCAGGCACAGCGCGTTGCTGAGAGTTTAAGGGAGCTGGTAGAAGAATTTCACTTTATATGGACCGACAAGCGTTTCTCAATTGGCGTTAGTATAGGATTAGTCCCAATTGATGACAGCGGTGGTGTTACTGCTACCGACATATTAAGCGCTGCGGATGCTTCTTGTTATGCAGCAAAAAATGCAGGGCGGAACAGAGTCCATGTTTATCATCCCGAGGATATTGATTTGGCCGTTCATCGGGGCCAAATGCAATGGGTAAGTAGAATCAACCATGCATTGGAAGAAGATCGATTCCGTTTGTATCTACAACCTATCGTTTCAATATCGGGAGAAGATGAAAATAAAAAACATTACGAATGTTTGATAAGGATGATTGATGAAAACGGGAAAAACATTCTTCCCGGAGCTTTTTTGTCAGCTGCTGAGAGGTATGATCTTTCCACCAAAATCGATCGGTGGGTATTTGAATCAGCATATACCTGGCTAGCAACTCGTCCTCGCAAACAAAAGAATTTAATATCCTGTTCAATAAATTTATCAGGTCACTCACTTAATAGCGAAGAGTTTCTCGACTTTATTGTTAACAAACTGGATGAAGGAAAAGTACTCCCCTCAAACATTTGTTTTGAAATAACTGAAACTGTCGCTATCTCCAGCTTATCCAATGCAATCAGGTTTATGGACGTACTAAAAAATAAAGGCTGTTTTTTTGCGCTTGATGATTTTGGTAGTGGCATCTCCTCATATGGATATTTGAAAAACCTGCCCGTGGATTATCTCAAGATTGACGGTATGTTTATCAAAGATATGGTACACGACCCTATAGATTTGGAGATGGTGAGGTCGATTAATGAAATTGGTCATGTGATGGGTAAAATGACCATTGCCGAATTTGTTGAAAATAAAGAAACTCTAGATAGTTTGAAGGAGCTGGGTGTGGATTACGCTCAGGGCTATCACATGGGTAAACCGAGAGCAGTCAAGTTACCTGTTTCAAAAAGCAGTGATCGTGAGATATCAAACAACAAAGTAAATAACAAAAAACGTTATGCCAGAACCAGAAAAACAGATTAATCAAGCACAATTTTTGGTTCAACCATTGATTGCGATGCCCTTTGGGTAAATCATTCCACTAAAACGGAATATCGTCATCGAAATCATCATTAGAACTTCTACTTGAAGTAGCAGGCGCTGATTGTTCTGCCGCAGGTGTCTGGTCAAAGCTTGCTGTCGTTCCCCCACTTTTACTTCCTAGCATCTGCATTTCATTTGCAACAATTTCTGTTGTATAGCGGTCTTGACCTTCTTTGTCCTGCCATTTACGTGTTTGTATACGACCTTCAACATAAACCTGAGAACCTTTACGTAAATATTCACCAACGATTTCAGCCAGACGCCCGAAAAATACAACACGATGCCATTCCGTACGCTCCTGCATTTCACCGGATTCTTTATCTTTCCACTGTTCGTTGGT
>CAZDFI010000020.1:0-10695 GCA_964504725.1 uncultured Enterobacteriaceae bacterium | reverse complement strand
GATATTTGCAACGGCTGCACCCCCAGCGGTATATCTGATATCTGGATCCTGTCCTAATGATCCCAAAATAATTGCTTTGTTTACGCCTCTGGCCATTTTATTTTCCTCTTGAATGTGTTTTAGTCCGCTTAGCTCAGCATTCCGTTGAGCTGATATTTTTCGTCGGTAGTAAGGTGATTAGGAACCACACAAATGCCATGATACCACCAAAAATGAATACGGTGGGTAGCCCGTAATATTCGTGGATAATGCCACCAATTAATCCACCCGTAAATATCCCGATGAACTGAGACGCAGCATAGACACCTAACGCGGTGCCTTTGCTATTGTGTGACGATGTTACGGAAATTAATGAAGGTAAGGATGCTTCCAGGTAGTTAAAGGCTGTGAAAAATACCAGAAGCATGAGTGCCAATGCCATCAGTGTGCTATGCCAGAAAAAGTAACCTGCTTGCGACAACGCCAGTACCAGCACTGCACCCTTGAACCAGATTCCCGATGTGTGTGAACTTTCTCCCAGTATGATAGCTGGTGCCATGAGGATGACAGAGGCAAGCAATACAGGTAAATACATTTGCCAGTGAAGGGATGATGCTAATCCAGCGTAATCCTGTAAAGCCAGAGGAACAACAACAAAGTTGGACATTAGTACGGTGTGGAGTATGAAAATGCCAAAATTAAGTTTGAGTAGCCTGATGTCCTTGAAAACATTTCCCAGCATTGCCAGTGATACCTCAGCATCACTGTGAAAAGTTGAATGCTCAGGTGTTGGCACCAGCAGATAAAGTACGATCATGGCGAACACGGAGAGTACCGCGCTGAATGTAAATATTCCGGAGACACCAATCATTGTACTCAGTATGGGACCAATGACGAATGCCAATGAAAAAGCAAAGCCAATACTGATGCCAATCAATGCCATGGCCTTGGTTCGTTGTTGTTCATGGGTGAGATCAGCGACCAGGGCCATGAGTGCAGCAGAAATAGCTCCTGCCCCTTGTAGCGCGCGACCCAGGATCATGATCCAGATGGAATCTGCACTACTGGCAATAAGGCTTCCCGCCGCAAAAATTAACAGGCCCGCAAATATCACGGGTTTTCTGCCAAGTTTGTCTGACAACATACCAAAGGGGATCTGCAAAGACGCTTGAGTCAGGCCATAGATACCAAAGGCAAGCCCACTTAGCATGGGCGTAGCCTCTGTTAATGTTCTGGCATAGAGGGCGAACACCGGCAATATAAGGAACAATCCAAGCATCCTCAAGAACAAGACACCCGCCAGACTCAGGCTCCCTCTCAGTTCTACTGTTGTCATTTTATCTTTTGGCGCCATGCCTTGCTTTTAACTCCCGGTTCTCGAAAAAGGGCACATATTGCCAGCAATGATCCCTCTGAACAATGTATACTTTCAGGTTTACATTGGTGATGACAGAACGAATTCATGGACACAATTCACATACGCGGGGCACGAACTCATAATTTGAAAAATATTGAAGTTGATATACCCCGTGACAATCTAATTGTCATCACGGGTTTATCAGGTTCAGGCAAATCTTCGCTCGCATTTGACACGATCTATGCTGAGGGTCAGCGTCGCTATGTTGAATCGCTATCTGCTTATGCCAGACAATTCTTGTCGATAATGGAAAAGCCGGATGTTGATTTGATTGAAGGACTATCTCCAGCCATTTCTATTGAGCAAAAATCGACATCACATAATCCGCGCTCTACTGTCGGTACGATCACTGAGATATATGATTACCTGAGATTATTATTTGCTCGGGTCGGTGAGCCTCGTTGTCCAGAACATGATGTGCCATTGGCTGCACAAACCATCAGTCAGATGGTCGATCACGTGTTGAAGCAACCAGAGGGAAGGCGACTGATGTTGCTTGCACCTGTGGTTCAGGGGCGCAAGGGAGAGCATCTGCAGTTAATTGATCGCCTGCGCAGTGAAGGGTTTGTGCGTGCACGTATCGATGGTGTTGTGACTGAACTTGATCAATTTCCAGACCTCGATTTATATAAAAAACACGACATTGAAGTTGTTGTCGATCGTTTCAAGGTACGCCCGGATCTAAAACTACGTCTGGCAGAATCATTTGAAACCGCGATCCGTCTCTCGGATGGCGTCGCCATGGTTGTAGCTATGGTTGATTCAGACATAGAAGATTCAGGCCAGGAGGAGTCTGATCGGAAAAAATTCGGGCAAAAAACGTCTGATACAGAAGATATGGTTTTTTCTTCTCGTTTTGCCTGTCATCAGTGCGGATACAGTCTGAATGAACTGGAACCTCGCGTATTTTCGTTTAACAATCCCGCTGGAGCGTGTCCCGGTTGTGACGGACTTGGAGTTGAACAATTTTTTGATCCTGCACGCGTGGTACAACATGATGAGTTAAGTTTACCCGGCGGAGCTATTCGTGGGTGGGACAGACGCAATGCTTATTATTTTCAACTGATCAAATCACTTGCCAGCCATTACAAATTCAAGATCGATACACCTTATCGCGATCTCTCAACTGAAACACAGAACGTAATTCTTTATGGCAGTGGTGATGAAGAAATTAATTTCAAATATTTAAGTGACAGAAAGGGCGCAGTTAAAAAAAGGCATGCCTTTGAAGGCGTGATCCCCAATATGCGTCGTCGTTACCATGAAACGGAATCAAATATGGTGCGTGAAGAATTGGCCAGATATATGAATAGCCGATCATGTCCAGCATGTCATGGCACACGATTAAACACAGCCGCACGTCATGTTTACATCAATGACTACACCTTACCTGAAATAACAGCGATGTCGATTGATACTGCCAGACAGCATTTTTCAACATTAAAGCTGGATGGTCAGCGTGGTGAGATTGCCGCCAAGATCCTGAAAGAGGTGATTAATCGCTTGCAGTTCCTGGTTAATGTCGGCCTGGATTATTTAACCTTAAACCGTAGTGCTGAAACTCTGTCAGGAGGAGAAGCCCAACGAATTAGATTGGCCAGTCAGATTGGTGCGGGTCTGGTAGGTGTTATGTATGTGTTGGACGAACCCTCGATTGGTTTACATCAGCGTGACAATCGACGTTTGCTGGCGACCTTAAAGCATTTAAGAGACATGGGAAATACAGTGATCGTTGTTGAACATGACGAAGAGGCTATTCTTGAAGCAGATCATGTGATTGATATTGGGCCTGGTGCCGGGGTGCATGGAGGAGAAATTATTGCGCAAGGTTTGCCTCAGGACATTATCGACCACAAGGATTCAATCACAGGTCAGTTCTTATCAAGAACACGACAAATTAATGTGCCTGCAGAAACCACCCCGTTTGATCAGTCCAAAGTGTTCAAGCTTGAAGGTGCCACTGGAAACAACCTCAAAGATGTAACCATCGAATTGCCGATTGGTTTAATGACCTGTGTCACTGGGGTTTCAGGATCAGGAAAATCGACACTGATTAACGAGACCTTGTATAAAATCGCTTCATGTGAAATTAATGGCTCTAGTCTGGAACCGGCAGCGTACAAGTCTGTGACTGGTCTTGACTGGTTCGATAAGGTCGTTGATATTGATCAAAGTCCAATAGGCAGAACACCACGTTCAAACCCGGCAACCTATACGGGACTCTTTACACCGATCCGGGAACTATTTTCTGCCACTCATGAAGCGCGATCCCGTGGCTATAAGCCTGGGCGTTTCAGTTTTAATGTGAAAGGGGGGCGTTGTGAAGCTTGTCAGGGTGATGGTGTCATTAAAGTTGAGATGCACTTTCTGCCAGACATTTATGTGTCCTGTGACATATGTAAAGGTAAGCGATATAACAGAGAAACGTTGGATGTCCGATACAAGGGCAAAAATATTCACGAAATATTGGAGTTGACGATTGAAGAGGCAAGAGCATTTTTCGATCCAGTACCTGTGATTGCGCGAAAATTACAGACACTTGTCGATGTCGGACTTTCCTATATCAAGTTAGGGCAGAATGCGACCACACTGTCTGGCGGTGAGGCACAGCGAGTGAAACTCTCACGCGAATTATCAAAAAGAGATACAGGCAGAACCTTGTATATCCTGGATGAACCGACTACTGGCTTACATTTTCATGATATTGAACAGTTATTGCATGTACTGCATCGACTCCGTGATCATGGCAATACCATGGTCGTGATCGAGCACAATCTGGATGTGATAAAGACTGCTGACTGGATAATTGATCTGGGACCGGAAGGTGGCGACGGTGGAGGGGAAGTAGTTGCAGTTGGCACACCGAAAGAGGTTGCAGACAATAAAAGATCACATACCGGATACTATTTAAAATCTTTACTTGAACGACACAGTAAGTCAGATGTCAATGAAGCAGGGTTTAAAGATAAAACAGGGCTGAATGAAAAAATAGCAGCGACATCATGACCTTCAAATCGACGTGCCATTCATTGAAAATCATCCGCGGTATAACATGCCATTCTCTAAAGATCATTCCCGGTACGACGTGCCATTCTCTGAAAATCATTCGCGGTACACTCTCCAGCGTTCTCATTCTATTGATTTTTGTCCGACTTGGTGTCGCCGATGGACAACGAGAATACGATGTGCCATTCCATGAAGATCATTCACGGTACCCCGTAAACTGGCAGGGCTTGCCTGAGCCATACCATACTGAATCTGCGAATAACCCACCACGGCTGATCCCACGCCCGGAACATACCTTACTCTCAGTGCCGGAAGGCTTTTTCGTTGAAGAATATTTATCTGACTTCTTGCGACCCAGATTCATGTTGCTCGGGCCTGATAATGAAATTCTTTTGTCCGACATAGCTGCGGGGACTGTTTATGTCATACGTGATAAGAAATCAGTGCCACTAATCATAAATCTTGATCGACCTTATGGCCTGGCGCTTTATCAAGACTGGTTATATGTTGCTGAAGCCAGTTCAGTGAAGCGTTATAAGTATTCATCAAAGCAAGGCAGTGTGGGTAAAGGCGAAGAAGTTATCCCCTTAGATCGCTATGGCGCAGGACACCATATTACACGTTCTATTCTATTTGATGAAACAGCTGGAAAACTCTATCTCACCGTGGGTTCGGCTTCGAATGTCAATCTAGATGAACCACCCATTCGAGCAGCAGTGAGTCGTTTCAACCCAGATGGAACAGGGTTTGAGTTATATGCCACAGGCATTCGTAATCCCATCGGTTTGAAATGGTACCCCTATGCGGAGGAGCCAGATACAGAGGAGGGGAGTTCGAACACTGCTGGGGGCGGAAAAAAATTATGGATCACAACGCATGAGCGCGATGGTTTAGGTGATGATCTGGTACCGGACTATTTCACCAGGGTACAGAAAGATGGGTTTTACGGATGGCCGTATGCCTATATCGGTCCACATGAAGATCCTCGTCACTCGGGTGTTGCACCGAACAAAGTCAAGCAAACGCTTTACCCCGATGTCTTGCTGGGAAGTCATGTTGGCGCAATGGATTTTACCTTTTATACGGGATCACAGTTTCCTGAAAAATATCGAGGCGGCGCATTTCTGGCATTACATGGTTCATGGAACCGCTCGAAGCGTACGGGTTACAAGATTGTGTTTGTGCCTTTTAAAAAGGGGCAGCCAGTATCAGGACCTGAAAATTTCTTAACTGGCTGGATGCTGGCTGAGGACAGAGCTGAAGTTTGGGGCCGACCAGTGGCTATTTTACAAATGCCTGATGGTTCTTTATTGATCAGTGATGATGGTTCAGGCAAGCTGTGGCAGGTGAGCTACAGAAAATAAGTCGTATAACAGGGGGCTGATCGATGTTACTTTTTATACTGGGGTTATTACTGTTCTTTGGCATTCATATGTTGCCATTCTATCCTGAATATCGGGCGCAGTTGATAGAAAAAATTGACACAGACACAATTGACGGTGAAGGTATGTATAAGATTATCTTCAGTGTTATCTCACTTCTCGGATTAATATTTGTTGGTATTGGTAAAGGATCGTTGGGATTTTCCAGTCTTTGGGATATCCCGGCATTTTTTCGTTATATTGCTGTCATTTTTATCCTGTTGTCATTTATTTTAATGGTTGCTGCCTATCTACCTAACAATATCAAGCGTTATGTTCCTCACCCAATGTTGACTGGTGTTATTATCTGGGGCGTTACACACTTAATAATTAATGGTGATGTTGCTTCAATCATCTTGTTTGGTAGCTTTGTTATCTATTCGGTTGTAGCCATTAAACTGACAAACAGACGCGAGTCTTACGAAAGCAGCGAACAAGCTACTCAGGAAACAATACCGGCAGTTAAGGATGGGATTGTCATCGGGGTCGCTATGGTCGGTTTTCTAATACTGTTTTGGTTACATAAACCCTTATTTGGTCGTGCGATCTTTCTTTAAACTCAAAATAATAACTTAAGGAAGTAGTCTTTATGTCAGCATTAATCTGTGGTTCATTCGCCTTTGACAACATCATGGTTTTTCCGGATTATTTCAAGAATCATATCCTGCCGGATAAGGTACATATGATAAATGTTAGTTTCATGGTGCCGGAGATGCGCCGCGAATTTGGCGGTTGTGCAGGCAATATCGCCTACAATTTAAATCTTCTTGGCGGAGATGCATTGCCCATGGGTACGGTAGGCAGTGATTTCGAACCTTATGCCAACTGGATGGATGCCAATGATATTGATCGCAGACATGTGACGGTGATCGACGATGTATTAACCGCGCAGGCATTTATTACCACCGACATGGATGACAACCAGATTACTGCTTTTCATCCTGGCGCAATGAGTTCTTCCCATTTAAACACAGTATCAGAGGCAGATGTTGTCTCTATCGGGATCGTTTCGCCTGATGGTCGTGAAGGCATGATCGAACATGCGAATCAATTCGTTGATGCTAATATTCCTTTTATCTTTGATCCCAGCCAGGGTCTGCCTATGTTTGAAAAAAATGAACTCATCAGGTTTATCGAACAAGCTGCCTGGTTAACTGTGAATGACTATGAATGGCAACTTATACAGGAACGAACAGGATTATCACCTAAAGAAGTTTCTGATCGTGTTGACGGGTTGATTATTACCCTCGGCGGGGAAGGTGCTCACATATATACCAAAGAGAAGCGTTATGAAATTCCACCTGTGCATACAGAAATCCTGAAAGATCCTACAGGCTGTGGAGACGCATTTCGTGCGGGTCTGTTATATGGTTTGATGAATAGTATGGACTGGGAGACCACGGGTCGTATGGCGTCATTGATGGGAATGATTAATATTGAAGAAAATGGTACGCAAAACCATACCTTCACTATGGAAGAATTCAGAGAATGGTTTAAGGAGAATTTTAATTACGAAATGTAGTAGATTGTAGGTGGTAGATAGGGTTTCCCCACATGCTACCTACTAAATGCCTTTCTGTTCTTTTCTCCGCTGATATAAAACAAACTCAGTATAACCGTTAGGTTGTGCTCGCCCCTTGAATACCAGATCCAGTGCCGCCTGGAAAGGGATACTGCTTTCAAAATCTGCAGACATCGATTTGTAGTTGGCATCATCACGGTTTTGTCTATCGACAATCACCGCCATGCGTATCATGGCATCAAGCACTTCATCTTTATTGACAATTTCATGATGCAACCAGTTAGCAATGTGTTGACTGGATATACGTAAGGTTGCGCAATCTTCCATGAGTGCAACGTCGTTAATATCAGGCACCTTGGAGCAGCCAACACCTTGTCCTACCCAACGTGATACATATCCCAGAATGCCTTGTGCATTATTTTCTAATTCATGTCTTATTTCATGTGCCGTTAGCATACGTTCAGCATTCATTATCGGGATATCCAGAATATCATCAACAGGAATAATCTTGTCTTTCATTAACGCATGTTGGCGGCTATGCACATTCAAACGATGATAATGAATTGCATGCAAGGTCGCAGCAATCGGTGAAGGCACCCAGGAGGTATTGGCACCAGCTTTAAGATGCTGGATCTTGGTCTTCATCATGTGATTCATTTCTTCCGGCATGGCCCACATACCTTTGCCGATCTGGGCACGTCCTTTTAAACCACAATTAAGACCAACTTGAACATTGGAACCTTCATAAGCGTTCAACCACTTTGCATTTTTTAATTCACTCTTGGGAACGACTGGACCTGCTTCCATATTGGTATGAATATCATCTCCGGTTCGGTCAAGGAAACCGGTATTAATAAATACGACGCGCTCTTTAGCCGCGTAAATACAAGCTTTAAGGTTAACTGAAGTTCGACGTTCCTCGTCCATAATGCCCATCTTCAATGTGTTTCGCTGAAGATCCAATGCGTCTTCGACGTATTTAAACAGGTCATTGGCTAATGCGACTTCATCTGGTCCATGTATCTTTGGCTTAACAATGTATATAGAACCGGTTCGACTATTGTGATGTTTAGTATTTCCCGAAATGTCATGCTTTGCTGATAAGGCTGTGATCATTAAGTCCAACATGGTTTCAGGCACAGGATTGCCTTGATATAGCACAGCATCAGTACTCAAGTGACTCCCAACATTTCGAACCAGCATCAGGCTCCTGCCAGGTATGGTAACCGGCTTTCCATTAGCACCAATATAGATTTTGTCTGGAGCCATCGAACGCTCTATGGTTTCACCATCTTTGACCATCGTGCGCACCAGCGTGCCTTTCATAAGACCTAGCCAGTTGCGGTAAACTTTCACTTTATCTTCGGTATCGACAGAGGCCACTGAGTCCTCACAGTCCATAATCGTCGTAATTGCTGATTCGATATGGATGTCGTAAATTTTGGCATGATCACGACGGCCTATGAAGAATCCTTCACCAAAACAAATTTTCACATGTAAATCATGATGACAAAGCAATACCTCGTCTGGTTGCACTGGCTTGCCGAGGTAACAAATAAATTGTTGCGGCTTTAGTAAAGTGGTTTCTGAGCCATCTCCCATCCGAACGTTTAATTGATTATCTTTAATAAAATATTGAGTTACATGTTTGTGTGTATCCCGCTCCAGGGAAAAGTGCCTGTCCATAAAATGGCGTGCACGTTCGATGACTCGTTCACCACGAATCGGGTTATATTTTCTAATTTTTTTACAGCCATTAGCTTCTGAAATAGTATCTGTTGAATAGAAGGCATCATAAAGACTACCCCAGCGTGCATTAACGGCATTTAATACATAACGTGCATTATCGAGTGGGACAACGAGCTGTGGACCTGCAATTTTTGCGATTTCGGCATCTACATTCTCAGTAGAGATTTGAAAGTCGTCAAGCTCCTTAACCAGATAGCCGATTTCCTGCAAAAATTGCTTATAGGCAGCAGGCTCATGTTTTTCTTTACGATGAGATTGATGCCACTCATCTATCTGTTTTTGTAGTTGATCGCGCTTGGTGAGTAACTCACTATTTCTGGATTGTAGCTCGCTTACGATGCTTTCAAGTGATGTCCAAAAGTCATTTACTTCAACACCGGTTTCAGGGATGGCTTCAGTTGATATGAAGTTGTATAGGTCTTCAGCGATTTCGAGATCGCCAAATTTAAAGTAGCTAATTTTGCTGGCATTTATATCCATGGTTTCTTCATCACTCATGTTAAATGTTAAGGATGCTGCAACGCAACATAGTAATAGAAACACTTCCCAATATCAATATCGTAGTAGGGATCAATACCGGGATTGATCTCGAAGCAAGATCAGAGATGGATTTACCAGAAGTTAAAATTATTCTGGCGCTACCAGGATCTAAAATCCTCAGGATAACGCCAGATTACTAATAATCAGGATTCAAAAACTGCTGCGCCGGCGAGTGCGCATTCGTGATCTTCGTCGGGTGCACCACCACCAAGGCCCAGGGCCCCAATCACTCGACCATCTTTAAACACAGGCAATCCACCTGGGCTAGGCAGAGCCTGTGCGGGGACAACGCTGGGCAGGGAATACCAGAGAAGTGGATTTAGATCCTTGTTTTCTGTTATTTCGAGAGTCGATCTTTTAAAGGAGGCAGCAGCCATGGCTTTTGCTCTGGACGTGTCAAAGGTAAAAAAACCAGCGTTATCTGCACGACTAAAATAAACCAGTCTGCCAGATTCATCGACCACCGAGACACTCATCGGTCGATTCATTTCATTTGCTTTTGCTAATGCAGCCTTGCCGATGGCTTCTGCAAGTTCCAGTGTCATTTCAATCATGGATATTTCCTGTTTTGTTAGTATTAATATTTTGCGTATGCTAATGAATGCATGGATAAATGTGAAATTTTTCTTATTGCCTGAGTCAATTTTTGTCATTCCCGTGAAAACGGGAATCCAGTGTTTATCGTCATGCCGGCTTTCGCCAGTATGACGAGAAGGTAGAACTGGGTCGCTCTACCGACTACACCCATGTGATTCGCCACTCCTGCGCATCCATGCGCCCGTGGCATACAGTACATCCTGTACATAAAAAAGCCCGCACCAGGCGGGCTTTTATACAATAAAAAGAAAAAAGCTTAGGCGACAGCCTGCTTCGAATCTTCCAAACGCTCGCGTAAAGCTGCAACCTGATTGTTTAACTCTGCTGGCAGGCGATCACCGAATGTTGCGTAATATTCTTCGATACCAGGCAGTTCAGATAACCAACCGTCGGTATCTACGCGCATCAGATTTGCGATGTCCTCTTCAGACATATCCAGACCATCGAAGTCGATGGCATCTAAA
>CAZDFI010000019.1:31484-33760 GCA_964504725.1 uncultured Enterobacteriaceae bacterium | reverse complement strand
AGAGCAACGCAGGACGCCTATACGGATATAGGCGGTTGAAAATGTCTGGAACTAATTTTCCAGCAGTTGCCGAGGATGTACGGGTCGGAAAGATTGCTCCTGCATTTCCGACACTTCCGCCATCCGTGGCGGTCGGTCGTTACGGACTCCTGTCCTCTCACGACACTTCCGCCATCCGTGGCGGTCGTATGTTGCGGCTGCAGGGACCTCGGTACCCCCTTGTGGGGTGTGCAGAAGCGCGGCGATGAATATGGATGTTATATACCATAGGGTAAGGACACATGGGGGTAGCTATCTTAATGGATATCAAGTTACAGTATGGGTCATGCACGGCAGTCAACGATTTCTGAACAGAAATGAACGAACTATCTCACGTTATTGAAAAAGCCAAGGCTGATATTCATGCGGCTAAAAATGTTGCCGATCTTGATCAGGTTCGCGTTAGCTATCTTGGAAAAAAAGGCAGCCTTACGGAGCGTCTAAAACAGTTAGGTAAGCTATCTGCTGAAGAACGGCCTCAAGCTGGTCAGGCAATCAACGATGCAAAGACGATTGTTCAGGATGCGATTAATGACCGTCGAGAATTTCTGGACAATGAGCGTATTAATGCAAAGATTTCTGGAGAAAAGATAGATGTCACTTTGCCAGGACGAGGCGAAGGTGGCGGTGGCTTACATCCGATCACACAAACTTTAGAACGAATCGAATCATTATTTTCACAAATAGGTTTTGAAATTGCAGAAGGGCCGGAAGTTGAAGATGACTTCCACAATTTCGAAGCCTTGAACATTCCTGCACATCATCCAGCTCGTGCAATGCACGATACGTTCTACTTTGATGAAAATACGTTGTTAAGAACGCATACATCTTCAGTACAAATCAGGTTTATGAAAGAACGTAAGCCGCCATTGAGATTTATTGCTCCTGGCAGAGTGTATCGTCATGACTCCGATATGACGCATACACCTATGTTTCATCAAGTGGAAGGCTTGATGATTGACGAAGATATTAATTTTTCCCAACTTAAAGGATTGATTATTGATTTTCTTGAGCACTTCTTTGAGAAAAAACTGGAAGTTCGTTTCAGGCCCTCCTATTTTCCATTTACTGAGCCCTCTGCTGAAGTAGATATCATGGGTGAGAATGGCTGGCTGGAAGTATTAGGTTGCGGCATGGTGCATCCGAAAGTATTGGCGAATGTTGGTGTAGATAGTGAAAAATATACAGGCCTTGCTTTCGGTATGGGTGTTGAACGTTTAGCTATGTTACGACACGGCATCGACGATCTCAGGATATTCTTTGAAAATGATCTGCGTTTTCTTGAGCAATTTAATTAAAAGACCATACCATGAATATTAGTGAACAATGGTTGCGTGAATGGGTAGATGTTGATTGTGATACCCAACAGCTAACAGAGCAGTTAACAATGGCAGGCCTGGAAGTTGAAGGTGTGATGCCGGCTTCTACTGGATTTACAGGTGTTATCATTGCCAGGATAGAGACTGTTGAAAAGCATCCTGATGCAGACAAATTAAAGATATGTCAGGTCTCCACAGGCTCAGAACAAAGTCTCAAAATTGTTTGTGGTGCTGAAAATGTACGTACTGGACTTTGTGTGGCGCTGGCACCCGTCGGCGCTGTGTTACCAGGAAATGTCGTAATAAAAGCCAGTGAACTGAAAGGTGTTTTATCTGAAGGCATGCTGTGTTCCGCTGAAGAGCTGGGTTTGGCTGAACAATCAGAGGGTTTGATGGAATTACCCGATGATTTGATTTTGGGTGAAGCGTTGAAAGAAGTCCTTTCCCTGGATGACAAAATAATAGAATTATCTTTAACACCAAATCGTGGTGATTGCCTGAGTATCATCGGTGTTGCGCGTGAATTGGCCGTTATCAACGATTGTGAGCTTACACATCGTGTCACAGAAGCTAACGAGACATCCAGGGGACAAATCAGCGAACAAAGCAGGGATGTGATTATTGATGAAACAGCTGCCTGTCCAAGGTATGTTGGGCAAGTCATCGAAGACATCGATGCCACCAGGCCATCCCCATTATGGTTAACAGAAAAATTACGTCGCTGTGGAATAAGAAGTATTCATCCTGTTGTCGATATCACTAATTTTGTCATGCTCGAACTTGGTCAGCCCATGCATGCCTTTGATAATGATAAGTTACAAGGTGCCATTTGCGTAAGGTATGCAATCACAGGCGAAAAAATAGACTTTTTAGATGGTCAGGAGTGTGTTTTGTCGTCAGATACGTTAATCATTGCTG
>CAZDFI010000019.1:4311-31474 GCA_964504725.1 uncultured Enterobacteriaceae bacterium | reverse complement strand
AGCCGCGTACAATTTTAGGTAAGGCCAGGCAATACGGATTACATTCAGACTCTTCGCATCGGTTCGAGCGAGGTGTTGATTTTGAGATACAGAGAAAGGCCATCGAAAGGGCGGGTCAGTTAATTATTGATATTTGTGGCGGCAAGCCCGGTCTGATCGTCGAGAAGGTATCAGATGATGCTTTGCCAAAATTGAAACCGATCACGTTGAGAAGTGGACAAATTGGACGCTTGCTTGGTATTACCCTGGCAGACGAAGATATTATCAGAATGCTGGCGAGTTTGGGGATGCGGGTCGTGTCCTGTAAAGAGGGATGGTTGGTAACAGTTCCATCATTTCGATTCGACATTGAAATTGAGGCAGATCTGATTGAGGAAATCGCCCGTATCTATGGTTACAACAACATCAAAACGCAATTACCACTGGCTCATCTGCAGCTTCACGAAGAAAATAAATTACATATTCATTTGAAGAAAATACGTGAATTATTGGTTGGCAGAAACTTTCAGGAAGTCATTAGCTATAGCTTTGTGGATGCCAAAATACTGGAAATTTTGAACCCTGGGGTGACAGCATTACCACTAACAAATCCTATTGCATCTGAGTTATCAGTGATGAGAACCAGTTTATTGCCCGGATTGGTAGGGGCATTGCTTTACAATCAGAATAGACAGCAGGCAAGAATACGATTGTTTGAAACTGGATTAATCTTCAATAACAGTCACAAATTAACTCAATACCCGGCGATTGCAGGAATAATTACTGGGAATATTAATAAAAGTCAATGGGATAAAAATGATAGATTAAGTGATTTCTTTGATTTAAAGAGGGATGTTGAAGCGATTTTTGAACTGAATGGTTATAGAATTGAGGTCAATTTTAGTACTATTGAGCACCCCACACTGCATCCAGGACAATCTGCCAGAATAACATATAAAAATCAAGAGGTTGGCTTCATTGGCGCTTTGCATCCATCAGTGCAGAAGGCGCTAGGCTTAGTAAAAGATGCATGTGTCTTTGAAATAGAACTTGAGAGCATTTCGAAGCAAATAATAACAAAATACGAAAAAATATCGAAATTTCCATCAGTGCGTCGGGATATATCTATTACTGTCGCGGAAGAGATTCCAGTCGCTGAAATCATGCATTTAATAAGCAAAACAACGCCAGATGTGCTATATAACCTAGAGTTGTTTGATGTATATCGCGGGGAAGCTATTGATTTAGGGAAAAAAAGTCTCGCTTTAGGCTTGACCTTTTTGCGAACTTCTAGCACTCTAACGGATGAGGAAATTGAGTCATCGGTAGGGAGTATTCTGGAGAACCTCCATAAAGCGTATGGGGCATTACTGAGAGAATAGAAGAATGGCATTGACGAAAGCGGAAATGGCGGAGCGTTTATATGACGAGCTTGGCCTGAACAAACGAGAAGCCAAAGAATTGGTCGAAATGTTTTTTGAAGAGGTTAGGGGTGCACTTGAATCGGGGAGTCAAGTCAAACTTTCAGGGTTTGGTAATTTCGATTTACGACAAAAAAATCAACGTCCGGGACGAAATCCAAAAACGGGAGAAGAAATCCCTATAAGTGCGCGTCGAGTAGTTACATTCCGTCCAGGACAGAAACTTAAATCACGGGTAGAGGCATATGCTGGAAGCGTCCAACAATAAAGAATTACCTGCAATTCCGGGGAAACGTTATTTCACCATTGGTGAGGTGAGTGATTTGTGTGCGGTAAAGCCACACGTCTTGAGGTATTGGGAGCAAGAATTTCCCCAGCTAAAGCCTTTGAAAAGACGTGGCAACAGGCGTTATTACCAAAGGCATGATGTTATTCTCATCAGGCAAATTAGAAGTTTGCTGTATGAACAGGGTTTCACAATTGGTGGCGCACGCCAACGATTGTCAGGTGATGATGCTAAAGAAGATTCTAATCAAAGCCAGCAGATTGTGAGGCAGCTTCGAGTTGAGTTGGAAGAAGTATTAGATCTGCTGAGAAGATAGCGCTTAAAATATTTTTCGGGCGAATATCGCACTTCAAGTTGATGAATCTGATTTACGGTTCTGGCCTGTCTGCTTTATAATCATTTTGAGATTACTGGTAGTTTTCACATCGGGGCGTGGCGCAGCCTGGTAGCGCACCGGCATGGGGTGCCGGTGGTCGGAGGTTCGAATCCTCTCGCCCCGACCAGATGAATATCAATCACATGTGTCCTTTCCCTGCTTCCAACCAAAACAAAATATGATTCTCTATTAGCTGGGTAATTCAAGGCTAATGTTGCTGTCGATTTTTTCACTGGAAGATTATAAGTGCCCTGGCTGGCTGACATCAGTTAGAATATGCTTGTAACACAATGAATAATTATATTTATTTAAACCTGAATATACAGTGTATTAGAATGGTATGAAGCTTTTTATATATTGTTTACTCTTCATTTTACTTTCTTGCGCTGAGGAGGTTGACCCGATAGTTGCTTTTGAAAAAGGAGATTACGCGAAAGCGTTTTCAATATGGGAGGTCAGGGCCGAGCAAAATGACCTGGAATCGCAAAATTTCCTGGGAATACATTATTTGCTTGGTTTGGGAGTGAAGCGAGATTTTAGATTGGCGAAAAAATGGTATGAGAAAGCCGCAATAAGTGGCCATGTTGATGCCCAAAGAAATTTGGGTTTAATGTATGAATCTGGACATGGACTACCCAGAGATTTTGAGAATGCCTACATATGGCTTTATGCCGCATATAGACAAGGACATCCACGAGCAGCAGCCAGTTTACAAACCCTGGTCACAAAACTTTCTCCTAATAATAAAATCGTGCTTAGAAAAAAAGCGAAAAAATATATTGTGGAAGATGTCTTGGAGTCTGATGCAGATGATTTTTGAATCTATTGACAGATTTGAGGTAAAGATATGTGTGGCATAGTTGGTGCGGTTGCACAGAGGGACGTAACACCTATTCTGCTCGAAGGGTTAAAACGCCTGGAATATAGAGGCTATGATTCTGCTGGAATCGCAGTGCTCAATAATAGAGATATGCTTGAACGAATCAGGGTTGCGGGAAAAATAAGGGATCTTGAGCAGGCGATTGATGGAAACCAATTATTAGGAAATACAGGCGTTGCACATACACGTTGGGCGACGCATGGAAAACCAACAATCGAGAATGCCCATCCTCATGTTTGTCGTGATCAGGTTGCGTTAGTTCATAACGGTATCATCGAAAACCATGAACAACTCAGAAAACAGCAAAGAAAGCTTGGATACGAATTTACATCTGACACAGATAGTGAAGTCATTGTAAATCAAATTCACGATTACCTTGAAAAAGGCGAAAACCTGCTGTCTGCGGTGATGAAGACAACTGAGATGCTTGAAGGCGCTTATGCGCTCGGTGTTATCAATCATAGCGACCCTGATCGGATCATTGCAACTCGAAGCGGTAGTCCTCTGGTGATAGGCGTTGGTATTGGTGAGCATTTCATTGCCTCGGATGTATTTGCCTTATTGCCCGTCACGCAACAATTTATCTTCCTTGAGGAAGGAGACATCGCGGATATCAGGCGAGATACCCTTACCATTTACGATAAAAACCGTACTATCGTTCAACGCCCAGTCAGGTTATCAGAGTTATCTACGGAGGCTGTTGATAAAGCAGGTTTTCGTCACTATATGTTGAAGGAGATATACGAACAGCCAATAGCCACAACAGACACTCTGGAAGGGAGATTAGATAAAGGTTTGATCGTTGAAGATGCGTTTGGTGATGCAGCGACTAATATCTTTGACAAAGTAGACGCCATTCAAATCGTTGCTTGTGGAACCAGTTATCATGCAGGCCTTGTAGCAAAATATTGGGCGGAGGATATTGCAAATGTTCCATGTCAGGTAGAAGTTGCAAGTGAATTTCGATATAGAGAGATTTTTGTTCCAGAAAATACTTTATTTGTGACTATTTCACAATCTGGGGAAACAGCTGATACATTGGCCGCATTGAAAAAAGCGAATGAATCCGGTTTCTTGAGTACCCTGTCTATATGTAACGTCGCCGAAAGTTCGATAACGCGTGAGTCAGAATTAGTCTTTTTGACAAGGGCAGGTGTAGAAATTGGTGTCGCTTCTACCAAAGCATTTACAACACAATTAGTTTCCCTGCTTTTATTGATTTTGGCTATCGCCAGACGGCATGGATTGGATACTGGTACTGAGAGGGAGATTGTTTCTCAACTCGAATGCTTGCCCGGAAAAATAAACTCAGTACTTGAACTAAACGAGCAAATCTGTGATTTAGCAAATCAATTTGCCAATAAAAATCATGCGCTTTATTTAGGTAGAGGCACGATGCTACCAGTCGCCATGGAAGGGGCACTTAAACTAAAGGAAATCTCATATATTCATGCAGAAGCATATCCTGCAGGTGAGTTGAAGCATGGTCCATTGGCACTTGTAGATGATGAAATGCCAGTCATTGCTGTGGCACCTAATAATGCGCTTTTGGAAAAATTAAAATCGAACCTGCATGAAGTCAGTGCCAGGGGTGGAAAACTTTACGTCGTTACTGATACAAGTGCTGAGATCGATGCAGATGTCGATCTTGAATTACTAAAAATATCCCCGGTTGACGAGTATATAGCACCTATCGTTTATACTCTGCCGTTACAATTGCTTGCCTATCATATTGCCGTTTTGAAAGGGGCAGATGTTGATCAACCCAGAAACCTGGCGAAGTCAGTTACAGTGGAATAACAATAATTTACACAACCTGTATGTTTAACACTACATTTAAGCCTGATTAAATCAGGCTTAAATGACAGGCCCAGGCAAATGAAAAAGTTGAAAGAGGCCAAACTGGAGTTCGAAAAAAATTATCAGGTTGGCGTTTTAAAAATATCAGGCGGTCATGTTTCCAATGCAGTAAAAAATTTCAGGAAGAAATCGTACCGAATTTTATAAGTTATTAAATTTGCATGGCATAAAACCGGGAGAATTTCGTAGTAAGAGAAATCATAAAATTACGTTTCGACAAATAACAGGTATTCTGAAATGAGTGAAGAAAAAATAGTCGTTCATATAGATATTGATCTTAAAGATCTTATTCCAGGCTTTCTGGAAAATAGGCGGAATGATTTACAAAGGCTTATGCATGCTTTACAGGAAAATGACTTGGTAACATTAAGGTCAATTGGACACAATCTTAAGGGAGTTGGGGGTGGTTATGGTTTCCTTGGTATTACTGATATCGGTACTGCATTAGAAGATAGTGCAAAATCAAATAATCTGGAGACAGCAAACGAGAATATAAAAAAATTATCGCACTATCTTTCTCATATAGAAGTTAGTTACGTAGAAGGATAAATTTAAAGTAATGAGTAATCATCAGAACAACCAGACACCTGGATGGTTGATCTATGCTGTTGCTTCATTTTCAGGTATCACGCTGGGTTTAACACTGGTATTTATTGCATGGAATAGTGTATTAGACGAGAACAAAAGAGATTTTATCTTTGAATATTTTAAGATAAGAGAAGCTGTCACACATAGTGTTCAGGTGAGCAATGATCTGATAAACAGCTTTGCGACGGCTATTGATGAAAATGAAATTATCGAAGATCAAATATTTCAAACGACGGCGAAAGAAATACTGGATCAGCAAGCTTTTGTAGAAGGTATTCTATATTCTTCCTTACTTAACTCTAATAATAATTCAATTTCAAACATCCGTCTAAAGGCTGATAATTACAGGTTCAGAGATCCGCATTTATCTATGAACGGATACGATATAAGCGATGATGAAAACTACGAGAGTATCCTGAAATCATTATTTCTAAACGAGAGAACAGATACTGTAGTGTCTGTTATGAATCTCGAATCGGGAACATATTACGTCCTGTTTAAGGCAGTGCTCAACAAAGGTTATTCTGCTGTTGGTAATACAAACTCGGGAGAATCAATTCGGGGGATACTTTCTTTTTGGATAAGCCCGAGAAAATTAATCGGGAATTTCGAAATTCCTGATACAATGACGATTGATTTACACAGTGAATCATCCAATTTAAGTGGTAGAAAATTAATCTTTAATAATATTCCATCAGCGGATATTAGAAACAGCTTTTTGGTATCCCGCCTTAGTGAAAAATCATCAATTCTACTTCCATCTTATTCTGTCAAATTATCTGTATCGAAAGATATTTCTTGGCAAGACGTTAATCATGAGATGATATTATACATCGCGCTGCTTTTAGGATTAGGTATAACGCTTTTGTTAATTGCGCTAGTCAGGGCAAAAGATATACACGAGAAAATATTGATTGAACGTAATATCGCGATTGAATTAAAAGTAGAAGAACAAACTAAAGAACTGGCATTAGCCAGAGATGAAGCGCTGGAGGGATCGCGTATGAAATCTGATTTCCTCACGAGTATGAGTCATGAGATACGCACACCACTCACAGCCATTATCGGTATGGCAGAGCTACTTTCTGAGACAAAATTGAGTAATGACCAGTTAAAATATGTCAAGGTTTTCAGTAAGGCTGGGGATACACTGTTAAATCTGGTCAACGATATTCTGGATCTCTCAAAAATCGAAGCAGAGCAGTTAGTATTGGAAGACATCTCATTTGATTTACGTGATGTCGTAGAAGAAGCGGTTGAAATCTATGCAATCAAGGCAGCCGAAAATCATGTCGAGTTGATCAGCAGAATTGATCCTGACATTGATATAAAACGAAATGGTGATCCGGCACATCTTATGCAGATTATTCTTAATCTTATTAGTAATGCAATTAAATTTACAGAAGATGGATATATTATTTTGAGGGTGTGTAATTCTGGCCCGGATGAACTATTGTTCTCGGTAAGTGATACAGGGGTTGGTATTCCAGAAGAGAAACAACAATCAATATTTGCAAGCTTTACACAGGCTGACTCTTCGACGACACGTAAATATGGTGGAACGGGTCTGGGTCTGACGATATCGAAACGACTGGTTGAGATGATGAAAGGACGGATCTGGGTAGAGAGTGAATCAGGTGCTGGCAGTATATTTTCATTTACTGTGACTTTACCTGTAAACAAATCAGCAACGAGAAATGATCTTCATTTAGACGGATTTCTGAAGGATAAGACAGTACTTGTGGTGGATAGCAATGAACACAACAGAATAATGATTTGTAACATTCTCAGTGCATTTGGAGCTGAAAATCTGGAATCTGAGGCAGATTTACCCTTGAATGAATTGTCTGGAAATGGGAAACAGAAATATCAGTATATATTTCTTGACTATAAAACATTACGAAAATGTAGTGACGCAGAAATGGATAAATTCAGGCAATCAAGGCAATTAGATTCTGCTTCAGTAATAATCGCGATGCTAGGGCCAGTCTCTCTACATCAAAAAATACGCAAGGTAAATGAATTTGAACTGGATGGTTATTTGACCAAACCAATCAAGCAATCCGAATTACTGCATGTTTTTTCAGATAAGGCTGAGCAGGTGAGAGAAGGTATTGCAAGCAATAAACAGGCTGATTCTGTAGAAGATGAAACATCAGTAGATAGTAAGCGGATCTTGTTGGTTGAAGATAATGAAGACAATCGTATGTTAGTCAAAACATATCTTAAAAAATTTCCATATATTATTGATGAAGCAGAAAATGGCAAGATTGCGGTCGATTTGTATCGCAAGAATATCTACAACCTGATTTTAATGGATGTACAGATGCCCGTTATGGATGGACATGAAGCTACCAGAGCAATGAGAATAATAGAAGCTGAAAGTGGTCGCACATCGACACCAATAATCGCATTAACAGCCCACGCAATTAAGGAAGAGATCGACAAATGCATGGAGGCTGGTTGTGATACTCATGTAGGGAAACCCATAAAAAAATCTACACTGCTTAGTGTTATTGAGAATTATGTGACCTGATGATAGTAAGTGTTTTTGTTAAACCCTACCGTACCAAACCTGATAGTTTTTTAAAGTGTTCATGCTTGGCATCACGCAACCATTCAAATAATACAGATTCCGTATTACAGATTGTTACCCCCGCCCGGCTCATGCGATTTAGTGAGGCCTCATAATTGTCTCTTTGCCTCGAACAAATTCCATCAGCAACAACAAAGACATGATAGCCTTCTGCAATTAATTGTATAGCTGTTTGCAAGACACAGACGTGTGCTTCAATTCCAACAAGTATGATTTGCTTACGACCATCTTCTTTTAGACGTTTCAGAAATTGCCTGGCACCAGTACATGAGAAACAGGTTTTTTCAAATCTCAAGGTGTTATCGGGTAACAACTCAACAATCTCAGGTTCTGTCGGACCAAGCCCTTCAGGATATTGTTCCGTACTCAACACCGGGATGGCTAATGTTTTTGCACTCTGAAGTAGTATATTAATATTTCGTTTTAATCTTGCTAAAACCTTAACAGGCATCGCCGAAGTAAGACGTGTCTGGATGTCAATAAGCACAAGACAACTGTTGTCGGCATTGCATAGATGGTCATCAATATTGAAATCAGACATGTCTTGTTTTCATTCTCAGCAATATTCCTGGTTGTTCGAGATTAATTACTCATTTAGCCAGGCACTAATCTGCTTGAGGTCATCCGGGCTCAGCGTGCCGGCAGCCTGTTTAAGACGTAAGCTATCCAGTAAATAATCATATCTTGCTCGTGCAAGCTGTCGCTTTGCATCGAGAGTGGTACGTTCCGATGCAACAACATCAACGGCAGTTCGTGTGCCAACTTCAAAACCGGTTTCTGTCGCTTTCAGTGCAGTCTCACTCGAAACAAGCGATTGTTTGAGTGCACTAACACGACTGATTCCGGAAATGACACCCAGATATGCCTGGCGGGTTTCTTTTTGTGCAGCACGGAAAGCTTGCTCAAGTCTCTGACGAGACTGATCATAAAGATATCTGGCTTCTCTTGATTTGGAACTGATTAGTCCTCCCTGGTAAATAGGTACGTTTAATTCAATACCGATCCCTGTTGACCTGATTTTAGTGTCACCAAATCGACCACCTGAGACGTTGTATCCATGATCTGCAACCAGATCGAGCGTGGGCAAATGACCGGCATTCTGTATATTGATTTCCTGACGCGAATTTTCCATGTTGTGCTTCGCGGCGATAATATTCGTATTTTGAGATTCTGCTGTTTTTGACCATTGATCGATATCATTTGGTTCTGGACTGACAAGTGGCATTGAAATACCCAGACTCGCCAGTTCAGTGATATATTCACCCGTTATTTCCCGCAGATTTTCTCTGGCATTATCAAGTAAATTTTCAGCCAGTATGTCATCTGCAGTCGCCCTGTCAAAACCCGCTTGCGCCTCATGGACATCTGTGATTGCTGTTAGCCCGACTTCAAATCGTTGATTTGCCTGTTCAAGTTGCCGGCTCAATGATTTTGTTTCAGCCTTTGTAAACTCAATATTATCCATGGCAGCCAGAACCGTAAAATAAGCTACTGAGACGCGAATTATTAAATCCTGTTGTGCGGAAAGTTTCTCAGCTTCAGCCTGTTGGATGAGGCTATCTGTCTGCTTTAATGAGAGATAGCGATCCCACCTGAATATGGGTTGAGTAACATCAAAGTTGTAACCGTGACTATTAAAATTTGCATCCCCGGATGCACCAAAGCCAGCACTTTTAATTGTTTGGTCATTATCAAATGTATTGGCACTGAGGTTGGCAGAGGGCAATAATAGTGCCCTTGCCTGTGGTTTCGATTCCTGGGTTGCCAGATAAGAAAAAACAACCTGTCTGTATATTGGGTCATTGGTT
Source organism: uncultured Enterobacteriaceae bacterium (assembly GCA_964504725.1). Classification (GTDB taxonomy): domain Bacteria; phylum Pseudomonadota; class Gammaproteobacteria; order Eutrophobiales; family Eutrophobiaceae; genus SMWN01. The sequence continues at coordinate 21,680 of CAZDFI010000019.1, read as the reverse complement.
TCAGCAAGTGTATAAACCTCAGTTAAATCCATCGCCGCAACTATGCTGCTGAGGAATATGCAGCTGAGAAACGTCATGGTAAAACCATGTTTGAAAAATCTGGAACGTGTAATCAAAATTATTCCCTAACCGTGTATTATTATTTCACGTATTGTTATTTGTAAGATTGGAAAAGAAGTCAGATGTTCAAATAATTTAATATCTTGTCATGCTCTGATCGATGGTACTTGCCCAGGCATCAATCCCGCCTTCAAGGTTCACGATTTGTTCAAATCCTTCCGAAATCAGATATTCACCCGCTATCGTACTTCTCATACCATGGTGACAGAGAATAACTGTTCTTGGTTGTTTATCCAGCTCATCTTTTCTTTCCGTAATTTCAGACAAGCTGATATTTACTGAGTTATCAATGTGGCAAAGGTCATATTCCCATTTATCGCGGACATCAAGTAGAACTGTTTGCGGGTCATTCTCCAGCTCTTTTTTGAGTTGTATGACATTCAATGATTCCATCATTTTCTCTAGAATGTAAATTGCTCTACCTGAGTTGCACCTTCCAGTTCTGGCAGGTCTGTCTCAAATAATATTTCATTGCTCCAGTCACTTTCTGAAATACGTTTTATTAATCTTGCTTCCATGACAGGTGATGAACCTGTAATCGCAAACAAGCGACCACCAATCTTTAACTGCTGCTGTATGCATTCTTCCAGAAAAGGAACGGAACCAGTCAGGACAATAACATCAAATGGTGCAGACTGCTGCCAGCCATGGACGCCATTACCGCATTCAAGGGTGACATTATGAATATTATGCTGCTGAAGTTTTGGCCCAGCCAGCTCTGTAAATACAGAATGAATATCGATGCTCAGGACATGGTGCCCGGATTTTGCCAGTAGGGCAGTCATATAGGCGCTGCCGGTACCGACTTCAAGAATTTCATCCTCTGGTCTTACCTCGAGAGCCTGCAGCAAACGTGCCTCAACCTTGGGCGTCATGGTAACTTGGCCGTGAGACAGCGGTATTCGTGTGTCAGCGAGTGCCAGACGCTTGTATGCATCAGGCATAAAATCTTCTCGATGAATTTCAGAAATAATGTCCAGTACAGCCTGATTCGGCACATCCCAGGGTTTAATTTGTTGCTCAATCATATTTGAGCGGGCTTGTTCAAAATTCATTAATGATATTCTCAAATAAGTTCGTTTCAATTGTCTTAACTGGAGGTATTATATAGCAAAGCATGAGCAGTATCGCTAGGGGTGCCTGAATAATGGCTGAGATTAACCCTCGAACCTGATCCGGCCAGTACCGGCGTAGGAAAGCAGACATTATTCTCTCTGGCGTTCCGTGCTCATTATCATTAATAAGGGGCATTATAATATGAGCGCGATACCTGAATCCTTCCTCAGCGAGAAAGCAAAAGTAGACGAACAAGCGATTGCGTCGTTTCCTAATTCACGAAAAATCTATATTCAGGGAAGACGAGATGATATTCGGGTTCCTATGCGAGAAATCAGTCAGTCGCCGACGCTGGTTGGAATAGAAAAACAAGAAAATTCATCCATTGCAGTGTACGACACATCAGGACCTTATACCGACCCGAATGTACAGATAGATATACGTAGAGGTCTTAATCGTCTTCGCAAGGAATGGATCGAGGAGCGAAAAGACACTCAAGGATTACAACAGTTTTCATCTGAATATGGTCGTGACCGTATGCAATCCTCGGAACTTGAGCAAATACGCTACGAACATACGCCATTACCCAGGCGCGCCGTCTCAGGGCAGAATGTTTCACAGATGCATTACGCGAGGCAAGGTGTGATTACATCTGAAATGGAATTCATTGCCATTCGGGAAAATCAGAAACTAGATTCCTATAGAGAAGAAAGTTTACTGTATCGTCACCCAGGCATGGGCTTTGGTGCAGAAATTCCAGATGTGATTACGCCCGAGTTTGTTCGTGATGAAGTGGCCAGAGGCAGGGCAATTATTCCAGCCAATATCAATCATCCTGAAATTGAACCGATGATCATTGGCAGAAATTTTCTGGTAAAAATTAATGCAAACATTGGTAATTCTGCCGTGACTTCCTCAATTGAAGAAGAAGTCGAAAAAATGACCTGGGCAATTCGTTGGGGAGCCGATACGGTGATGGATCTTTCAACGGGTAAAAATATTCATGAAACCAGAGAATGGATTATTCGAAATTCTCCTGTGCCAATTGGTACGGTTCCGATATATCAGGCGCTGGAAAAGGTTAACGGCAAAGCCGAGGAACTGAGCTGGGAGTTGTTTAAGGACACATTGATTGAACAAGCTGAGCAGGGGGTCGATTATTTTACGATTCATGCTGGCGTACGTTTACCTTATATCCCGCTGACGGCTAAGCGTACGACAGGGATTGTCTCACGCGGAGGCTCTATTATGGCAAAGTGGTGTCTTTCGCATCATCAGGAAAGTTTTTTATATACACATTTTGAAGATATTTGCGAAATTATGAAGGCTTATGATGTTTCGTTTTCATTGGGTGATGGATTACGCCCAGGCTCAATTGCAGATGCCAACGATGAAGCGCAATTTGCAGAGCTTGAAACCCTGGGCGAATTAACACGTATTGCATGGGAGCATGATGTGCAAGTGATGATTGAAGGTCCAGGTCATGTACCAATGCAGTTGATTAAAGAGAATATGGAAAAGGAGCTGAAGGATTGCCATGAAGCACCGTTTTACACCCTGGGACCATTAACGACGGATATTGCCCCCGGATATGATCATATTACCTCGGCAATAGGCGCAGCAATGATCGGTTGGTATGGTACAGCTATGCTGTGTTATGTCACACCTAAAGAACATCTTGGCTTGCCGGATAAGGATGATGTCAAGGAGGGGATTATTACTTACAAAATCGCGGCGCATGCCGCTGATCTTGGCAAAGGTCATCCCTCTGCTCAAATCAGGGATAATGCCTTATCTAAAGCGCGATTCGAGTTTCGTTGGGAAGATCAATTTAATCTCAGCCTGGATCCTGATCGGTCACGAGAGTTTCACGATCAAACTTTACCTAAAGAAGGCCATAAAGTTGCACATTTTTGTTCTATGTGCGGGCCTAATTTCTGTTCCATGAAAATAACACAGGATGTGAGAGATTATGCGGCAAATATGGGTATTGATAATATTGATAAAGCCCTGGAAAAAGGCATGAGCGAGAAAGCCGAAGAGTTCAGAGAGAAAGGTGGTGATATATATAACAAGGTGAGTTAGTTAAGCTTATATCATCAGGGTTAATTTTCTGAAGTAAATAGCGATTAGTCTCGTGATTTCTAAATACAAGGATCTACTGGATCAATCACCAAATCCGGACATCGCAAAGTTGAGATTTGAACGGTTGCTCAAGGAAGATGCTGTGTGCAATTTTCTGCAAGAAAATTCGATTGATTCGGTTCGAATTTTTATACATGTCATTGCAGTGTCTAATTTTCTTTTTCATTACCTTTGTCGGGAGCCCGAAGCAGTCAGTTTAATTGGGTCACAGCAAAATGAATTGTCTAATGTTGAAGAAGTTTCAGATGTAGAAGGCCTGAGGTTTCTAAAATACCGTGAACTCCTTCGCATCACTTCTATGGATCTGGATAATAAGATTCCCTACGAGCAAATATTATTTGCCCTGAGTGTATTGGCCGATAAAGTATTGATCAAATTGCTTGGGCTGATTGAAGCGGATGGAGAGATTACGTGGGCAGGGAGAGAAGTGCCGTATGCCTTATTTGCTATGGGAAAATTGGGTGCACAGGAATTGAATTATAGTTCTGATGTGGATTTGATTTTTGTGTGTGCGAACAGTGAAGATATTGAAGGAGATGTGAATGAATACCATACGGCGATCATACAACTGATACGCTTATTTATTCGATATCTCGAAGAAATCAAAGCTACGGGGTTCCTCTATCGTGTTGATTTGAACCTGCGACCCTGGGGAAGAAGCGCACCATTGGTGATGTCTATAGATGATACAGAGCATTATTATGAAGCAAGTACCGAGGCATGGGAGAGATTTGCATGGCTACGTGCCAGATTTATTGCAGGTTCTGAGTCGTTGGGTGTCGATTTGCTTGAGCGTCTACGACCATACAGATATAGAAGAACGCTTGGTTTGGATGATTTGCAAAGATTTATTGGCATCAAGGAAGAGATGGCTGTCATCAGACGCAAAGAAGGATCCTGGAACGTCAAGATGGGTGAAGGTGGTATTCGGGATATCGAATTTTTTATTCAGGTGTTACAAATTGTCAATGCGAGATTTCACCCTGTATTACGACAGACGAACACCCTGAAACTTCTGACGTGTATGGTAGAGACAGGTCTGGTTGATGCTGATGAAGCAAGGAAAATTCGCAATAGTTATTTGTTTTTAAGGCGACTGGAAAATCATTTGCAAATGGTTGATGAATCACAGGTGCATGATCTTCCTGATGAAGAAGTTAAACGACTCGTCATTGCACGATCACTGGGGTTTGCGGATATTGATAGTGGCGCAACGTTAGATAAATTTGATCATTATTTATCCCAGCAACGAAATGTGGCCAGAGAGTGTTTTGATAAAATATTGCTAAAAGGGCAAGAAATATAATGACGGCTACTGATGGCTTACAAATATCCCTGGCAAAGGCATGGCACAGGGATGTCGCACATTCCAGTATGGATCGATGGTTGACCCTGAGTGAGAAAAATCATTGGCAACGGTGCCCGGAAAATCTGGAGTTACTTGCAACGCTTTTCGGGGCAAGCTGGTACTTTACTCGATTCGTCTTCTTTCGAGGACGTAAAATAGCAAGTATTTTCGATAATGCTCAAACACTTGATTTCACCGCATCATCATTGATTGATGAATTTTTACAAATGTCTGCGGGTGATGATCAGGAAACACAATTTGAAGCACTCAAAATAGCTAAAAATGAAATCATGCTGACAATACTGTTAGCACAACTTTCGAAGACAAGTACGCAAGAAGAAGTTGAGTGCGCACTTAGCAAGCTTGCGGAGGCCACATTATTTTGTACAATTCAAATTCTGGCAGGCAATGATGTTGAAATTAAAGATAGTATTGCCATTCTTGCGATGGGCAGGATGGCTGGCTATGAAATGAATTTTGGCTCAGATCTGGATCTGATATTTCTTTATTCCGGAGGATCCCAGGAATTAGGCTATAAGATTTCATCTTTTGTTCGTAAATTAATGCGAAATATCGGCATATCATCACCCGCTGGATTATTGTATGAAGTCGATATGCGTTTGCGACCTCATGGTAATTCGGGTGTATTGGTTACTGGAGAACAGTCTTTTGTAGTTTATCATCAAGGCGAACGTGAAATCTGGGAACGTCAAATGATGACGCGTTGTCGCGCGGTTTTTGGGAATGAAAATCTTGCAGGTTCAGCACTTGTTAAAATTGAATCTTCTGTGTATCAGAAATTTAACAATGACATTTTGAGATCAGAAATTGCAGATATGCGAAAACTGGTTGAGGATGAATTAGGAAGTCAAAAAGGGAAGTATGATTTAAAACGGGGCGAAGGTGGAATCATGGACATCGATTTCCTCACACATTACCTGCAGTTGTTACATGGCTGTGAAGACAAATCTTTGCGAACAACAAGTACCCGAAAGGCATTGAGAAAATTATCCGAGGCAGGAAAGATTACTAAAGCAAACAGCAAATTTCTGTTAGATGCGTATGATTATCTGAAAAGTATAGAAAGTCATCTGCGAGTATTTGACATGAGATCAATCAGCAGCTTTTCAAAAGACACCGGAAAAATTGAGGGGCTTGTACGTTCAATGGATTATCTGGATGAAAATATTCAGGATGCCGTTAAAATATTTATGGATGAATATAGAAATACAACCCAAAGAGTGAGACAGATATTCAACGATATTCTCTGTCTGGTCTAGATTTGTTCTGTTGGGGAAAATATAATTTATTATTTGCAATAGCTAATTATAAAGGACATGGTTAATGCAAGTAAAAAGGCGGGAACAAGTTCATATAATTCGAAGATGCCACCATCAATTTGATGCCAGACAATAACAGTTACTGCACCAGTAATGATGCCACTGACAGCAGCCTTGAGCGTTAATTTATTCCAGAACAGGGAAAGCAGCAAGACCGGACCGAATGCGGCACCGAATCCAGCCCACGCATAGGCGACCAGACTCAGGACAGTTTCCTTCTGATTTAATGCCATGAAGCATGCCACCAGAGCAATGAACACCACCATGATGCGTCCAATCAGGATTAAGTTGGCTTGAGATGTCTCTCTATTAAAGAGGCTTTGATATAAGTCTTCAGTAAAAGCCGTTGAAGCAACAAGTAGCTGTGAATCTGCAGTACTCATAATGGCAGCAAGTAGGGCAGCAAGACAAATCCCCGCAGGAATTGGATGAAATAATAACTGAACAAGTTCTATAAATACTTTTTCATTGTCTGATCCTGTGAGATTTATTTCTGAAAGTGAGATACCGCAAAATCCAATAATCAATGCGGCGATGAGGCATAGGGCTGTCCACACTAGCGCTATATTTCGTGCAATCGGGATCATTGTATGAGAACGAATCGCCATAAATCTCACCAATATATGAGGTTGGCCAAAATAACCCAGTCCCCAGCCTAATAAAGAAATGATTCCAATGCTGCTGAGTGTTTGATTATTTGAGCTCACAAATAGATCAGTAAGTGCAATATTTTGACTTGTCATGGAGCTAAGTGTCGCTTGCCATCCGCCTGAAAGATCCAGGGCAATAACCGCTGTGATCACGAGCGCTAATGACATCAACAATCCTTGAAACAAATCAGTCCATGAAACTGCCAGGAACCCACCCAGTGTCATATAAAACAGAATAGCGATTGTGCCTGCAATGACAGCCCAGTTATATGGCAGGTTAAATACTGATTCGAACAATTTACCGCCCGCGACCAGGCCAGAACTGGTATAAAAAATAAAGAAAAACAAAATAAATAAAGCTGAAATGGTTCTTATTATGTGGGTTTTGTCCTGAAATCTATTTTCAAGAAATTCTGGAATTGTGAGCGCATTACCCATTGCTTCACTTTGTTGCCGCAATCTGGGCGCAATAAAAAACCAGTTTAAGGTTGTGCCAATTAACAGGCCAGCGGCAATCCATATTGCTTCAAAGCCTGCGATATAGGCATAACCGGGCAAGCCAAGCAGTAGCCAGGCACTCATATCTGAAGCCCCGGCACTTAAGGCAGTGGTCCAATAGCCTAATTTTCTGCCACCAAGTATGTAATCGGACAGATTATTTGTTTTCGTCCAGGCAAATATCCCAATCCCCAGTATTAGCAGCAGGTAAAACGTAAATGTAATATATAAATAATTCTGATCAGAGAACATCTTGGCAAGGGAAGAATTTTTCTTCAGGGATATGGTTTAGAATTTCGTTACTACAGAAATTTAACATTTCAGATCTTATTTCCTCTTTATAGCTAATCATTCCATGTTCATCTTCCAGGGGTGAAGCAAACAGTTTCTCGGTTGGATACATCTTTTGTAATGATTTGAAAAATCCCTTAGGTAGACGAAAGCTGCCCAAACTGACTGAATGTAATAATTCCGGGTTACATACCTGTAAGGTGTCGGTAAATAATTTTTGATACTGGGATTTGTAATCACTCGAATAGATCAAAGGGTCAAAACGCAAACCTATATGCCAGCCTCTTTCCTGTAGTTTTTTAATGGCTTCAATCCGTCGACTGACGGAGGGAGTTTTATGCTCAAGTGCAGCAGCTATCTCGGTAGGGGTAAAACTCCAGGCAAGCACACAGTTTTCAAGTGGTTCAGTATTCAAAAGTGTACGGATCTGTGTACTTTTGCTTCTAATCTCAAGCAAGGCATCAGGATTTGCTCTAAAAACAGGTAGAAAATAATCAAGGAATTTTGTCACCGGTTCCAGCGCCAGACTGTCGCAATCGTAACCGGAAAAAAAATGTATCTCTTTTTCGGCTTTTTGAATTTTGTCTTCAATTACTTTGGCAAAACTTTCGTAATTCACAAATAAAACATAGTGTGCAGATTGATACATGCCCTGCAAAAAGCAATAGCGGCAGTCATATAGGCAATTCATCATATGTGAAAAATAATAATTCTCTTTTGCCCCGATGCCATAAGCTTCTGGCGTGGGAAGGACAAAGCCTTTATGTTTCTCCGCAAGAATTAATGCGGGTTGTTTTTTTTGTAATCTGAAACTTTGCGCCTTGCGATTAAAAATTTCACCATACCGCTCGCAATAGATCCGCGTAGCCTCAGGAAAACGAGCCAGTAACTCCAGAGTTCTGGGGTGATTGGCAATCTGTTCTTCGATATAGATGGTTTCTATCATTTGGATGTTTAACGTTCGTTAAAAGCAGATTGTAATCACATCAAGTTTCTTCGTGATTTGATAAAGGACGTCTTTGCTATGTGAGGATCCACCAAGCTCATTCATTGGGTTTTCATCTGGACATAATACCTGCCATCGATTCAGGCATGATTTTAATAAATTTCGTTCTGCATGTGTGAATCGCCACTGTTCAATAATTTGATGGTAATGATTTGGTACTTCATTCGAGGTCTCGAGATCTTTTGCCAGTAGGCGCAGCGATTCTAATATCTGCTCAATGCTGGTTAATTTATTTTTTACCAGATTAGCGACGGAAGATTCTGATATTTTATCTGCAGGATATTGTTGATTGTCCGATATGATTTTAATGACATGAATCAGTTCACCTGTCGCAAAACGACATGCCGTTGCATAGAAACCAGCCGCTTCCATTTCGAATACGGCTCCTGAAAGAATGGTGCTTTCGTAGTCCGTTACCGGATTATCACAGCTTAATATTTCCATGGATTGACAGTGAGGTGAGAATATAATTTGCGGATACCATGACTGTTGATTGCTTTGATCGATGATTTTATGTGCCAGGGTAACTTCACCAATGTCCAATTCTTTATGACCCGCAATGCCAATATTCAGCCAAATGTCCTGTTTCCCGGTGTGTAGGAAAGCGTGTGTAAATGCGGTTGCCGCAGCAGCGTTGATCTTGCCGAGACCTGAGACAGTCAGGGATATCTGTTTATCTGCACTGATATATAAGGGAAAAGATTCAGAATCAGTACAGTGCTTTAATCGATAATGCGCTATCAGTGATCTTGCTTCGCATTTAAGGGCACAAATAAAGTGGATCATATTTAATCAGTCAGGATTTATACCGTAGGTGTTTAATGTTTTTTCGATGAATTTTTGCCACACAGGATCTGGTTGCCAGATGGCATCCATGTGTCGACGTGCCTCCATGATTGGCATTTGGCACTTTATTGTATGATAAAGAAACATAAAGGCCGAAACGCGCCAATTCATGACACAATGAATAAATATCTTTTTATGCTCATGTTTTTTCATGTGTTTGAAAAAAAGTTCTAAATCATCAAGTCTTGGAGTCTTGAAATCAACTGGAATATGCACATAGCCCATGTTGAGTTCACTGATGATGTTATTTTCATTCTCGATCGCGTTTGGTGAATCACTTAAGGCGAGGTTAAGCACAATTTCATAACCTTCAGCGCTGATGTCCCTGAATTGTTCAGCTTCTGGTTGACCCGAGGTGCCAATATTTTCATCAAGCTGATAAAAATTAATGATTTGTTCTAATACGTTATTTTTCAGATCTTCATTCATCAGATTGCGATGATCTCCTTGGCATATTTCGTCAATAACTCCTTAAAGTCATCAACGTGTTCAGTATTACCGTGTTTCTCTGCTCCGACCAGATAAATGTTGATTTTGTGTTGCATCATTTTGATCGCGGCATCACGATCACTGTCATTCAGTTTGGCTTCTGAAATTATTTTATTCAGTGCCTGAATTCTAAAACGATCCATGCCCCAGTATATATGAGACAACTGGTCATCGTGACCACCATGTTTTGTGATTAATGCTTCATCAATATATAGCACAGGATAGCGCGAACAAATTCGCAACCAGAGATCATAATCCTCACAGGCGGGTAAAGTTTCATCAAATAGACCGATCTCGTCGAATATTAAGCGATGAATTATGACGGCGGAGGGGGATATTACACACATTGGCAGACATTGTTGAAATATATATCCACCTGTTTTCTTGTGTTTGTTCATTTGATTGACCCGGAGTCCATTACGAATCCAGATTTCATCACAATGGCTCATTAGATATTCCGGTGCGTTTTCTAGAGCCTGTATTTGCTTTTGAAGTTTGTCCTCATGCCAGAAATCATCGGAGTCCAGCAGTGCTATCCATTCATGCGTGGCAGCTGCGATACCAGCATTGCGTGCCGCACTCACGCCCTGATTATCCTGTTCTATAAAACGAATCATGGAAAGTTCAACTTCTGAATATCGGGATTTTAGTATGGATACCGTATTATCCGTTGATCCATCGTCGACAATAATGACTTCATCTGCAGGCAGCGTTTGCGCCAACACGGAATCCAATGTGCGTTCGAGTAAATACACCCGGTTGAATGTGGGAATTACCACAGAGACAGAAGCCATATCAGAATCTTGTATAAATGGTTAAAATAAGCCAGGTTGAGAAATTATTGTCGGAGATTATCTAATAAATGCCACGACTTGAACATAAAACTGTCGTTGTTACAGGTGCCAGTAGTGGTATCGGTGAATCAATCGTAACAACTTTCGCCCGTGAGGGTGCACATGTTGTTGTCAACTACAACAATTCAAAGGAAAAAGCAGAATATATCGTCAAGCAAATCATAGGTGCCGGTGGTAAAGCTGTTGCTATCAGAGCGGATGTCGCAGAACCAAACGATGTGAGCTTCCTCATTCAGGAAGCACTATCAGAATTAGGACAGATTGATATCTGGGTGAATAATACGGGCGCAGACATATTGACAGGCAAGGGTGCTGAACTAAGTGAGCGGGAAAAATTACAGTTATTGATTGATGTCGATCTGAAAGGAACCATTAATTGCTGTTGGGGCATTCTGCCTGTGATGGAAGAGGCCGGTAATGGTGTCATCATCAATATGACATGGGATTTGGCCATTCACGGATTTCAGGGTAGAAACTCGCAAATGTTTGCCGCAGTCAAAGCTGGCGTACGTGGATATAGTCAATCTTTGGCAAAGACCGTTGCACCTGAGATACGTGTCAATCTTGTTGCGCCAGGCTGGATTGAAACGGCATTTGCAGAAGATGTAATGAAAACGACCTATTATCAGGAACGTATTGGCGAAATCCCTCTTCGACGTTTCGGGCAACCTCAGGATGTAGCGAATGCTGCACTTTATCTGGCATCAGATGAATCCTCATACATTACTGGTCAGATAATCAATATTAATGGTGGTCTGGTTTAATCATCTCAAGTTTTTTTCTACTAATCCGCATTTCCTGCTGAGCATTTTTCAGCCAGTAAGACAAAAATCAAAGCCAGTAAGGCGGGTGAAGCCTGTACAAACAAGATACTTGCCTTGGCTGTCAGGGCACCAAGAATTCCTGCGACAATAATACAACTCAGGAAGAATATCTTAAACGTAAACTCTTTCTTCACAAGAGCAACGATTAATCCTGCGGCCATAAAGCCGTTGTAAAGGCCCTGATTCATGGCTAATGTGGCACTGGCGGCGGCAAAATCCGGAGTTGTAGCAAAGACCTTATAGCCTACTGGGTGATCCCACAGGAACATTTCAAGTATGAGAAAACCTATGTGCAGTATCGCAACAAACAAAACCAATATGTGACTGACTGTTTTAATCGTTGATTACCTGATTCCTGAAGGTTGTAGTTGTAATTTTCAGTAATGAATCAATGAATGTATCCGATATTCAGAGAGGAGCTCCCTTCCATTTAATTCATCGAGTTCGACAACAAAGGCGCACGCGAAAATTTCAGCCCCAAGTTTTTCTATCAGTTGGCAACTGGCAACGGCGGTGCCTCCTGTTGCTATCAAATCATCAATTAACAGTACCCTGTCATTGCTATCCAATGCATCTGTATGGACTTCTAGCGATGCTGAGCCATATTCAAGATCATAAGAAATACTTTGAATGTCATAAGGTAGTTTCCCGGGTTTGCGTAATGGGATAAAACCAACGCCCATTTCCCATGCAGCAAGACTGCCAAAGATAAAACCCCTTGCCTCCATGCCAACGACAGCGGTGATTTCTTCGCCCAGAAAGGGATGTATCAGTTGATGTACCGCCAGTCGTAATATTGCAGGGTTTTTAACTAAAGGTGTGATATCTTTGAACTGTATTCCAGGTTTCGGGAAGTCAGGGATATTGCGGATGTGAGCTTTAAGCCGATCCATAAATCATTCTCCAGTGATAATAATTATTGATCATCAGTACTCTTTTCTCGCTCAGGTTCTTTGCGGATTGTAGCTTCGTCATCTTCTTCCAATTCATCTGGAAGTAAATGTGTGGTCTCTGTCTCAGTTAGTGTATCTTCGTCAACACTGTTTTCACTTTGTGCGTTTGTTTCTTCTTCCTCTTGTTCACTTTTACTCTGTTTCCCCACGTTTATAACGAAGGTCGTTAATTTCTTGATCCAGCTACTACCTTCATCCTCTGCATCCTGGGCCATCTGTGTAAGTGTTACATAATCAATTTTCCCTGTACCTAATACAGGTAATTCCTCAGCCAGCAATACTTTTCCGGGTAAATAAAGTTCACCATGCTTCTCTTTTTTAACGTATTCCTGAAAGTGTTTTCTCAGGGCATCCTTGTTATCCGTTATCAGTATTATCTTCTCACCTTTCTTTTCATCTGGCAGGCTAACGGCAGCATGACTAAATCCAGACCAGGTCTGTGTGGCCAATTCTTCTACGGCGGTCAGTGAAACCATTTCGCCACCAATTTTTGCGAAACGTTTTGCTCTCCCCAGAATATAAAAATATCCATCATCATCGACCCTGGCGATATCTCCCGTGTCGTACCATCCCATCCCACGATCTGATTTAGGAGGCTGTATTTCACCATCCGACCCTGCAAGCAAATAACCCAGCATGACGTTTGGTCCTTTCACAAAAAGTCTGCCCCCTTCTTCAATCCCCTCTACCGGCTCCAGGTAATAGGTCATCTTCGAAACAGGGCGGCCAACAGCGCCAGGTTTGTTTTCCATGGGGGTGTTTACAGAAATCACAGGACTTGTTTCTGTCACGCCATATCCCTGATAAATGCGGATGCCAAATTTTTCCATCCAGGTTTGTTGTGTTTCGTCGCGCAACTTCTCGGCCCCTGCCACAGCATAACGTAAGGAATGAAAATCGTAGGGGTGCGCATGACGTGCATAAGCCCTGAAAAAGGTGTTTGAGCCGAACAGGATGGTTGCTTCCAGTTCATAAATCAATTCGGGGATAATGCGGTAATGTAATGGTGTTGGGTAAAGAAATACTTTACTGCCACCAAACAGCGGCATCAGGAAGCCGGCATTCAGACCAAATGTATGAAACAGGGGCAAGCATGAAAAAATCAAGTCCTGTGGCCTGAAATCGATATGACAACTGACTTGCGCATAATTCGAAAGTACATTGCTGTGCGAGAGTACGACGCCTTTGGGTGAACCCTCTGAACCAGAAGTGAAGAGAATAACACCGGGACTATCTGGAGAAATCTCTTTCGATATCCGGCGGTAATGAGCGACTGGATAAAAACTCCTGATCAAGCCTGCTAATTTATCAACGACTGAAATACGATCACGAAAATCTTCCAGATAAATTAACTCTAATTTCTCTTCAAGCGCAGTTGCCAGTTCTGTCAGATCGGCTTTTTCAATAAATTTTCTTGAGGTAACAATCGTTTTAATTTTGCCTATTTCACAAGATCGAAGGATGGCCCGGGTACCCCCGGTAAAATTTATCATTGCCGGGACACGCATTGCATATTGTACTGCAAGAAAAGTTACCAGGGTTCCAATCACATTGGGCATCATGATGCCAACATGTTCATTCTCATCTATCTCCTTGCGCAGGACGCTGCCAAGTACCATAGATTTTGTAATGAGTTGTTTATACGAAATTGGTTCGCGATTGATATCTTCAGCAAATAGCTTGTTTTTTCCGTAACGGTTGGCAGCATGCAAAATTGCATCAAAGATGGTAGTGCGATGATTAAAAGAACTGTACGTCAACAAATACATGATGTCCTGCATGATGGTTGCTGTATGTTTTCTACGTGCGTGTCCATGAATGTTCTCGTCTATCTCAATCGTTACAGGGGGGAGAAAGATCAGTTTGATACGTGGAAACCAGATAATGCATCCCTGCTCTTCCAGGTATGAAAATGGGGTAAATTTTGCGCCATCGATCGCAATAGGCAGTATCGTTGCACCGGATTTGTCTGCGATCAGTCCCGGACCTTCATATATCTTCATTAAAGAACCGGTAGTCGTGATTCTTCCTTCAGGAAAAATGACGGCTTTTTTATCCTGGGAAAGAAATTTGACCATGGACTTTACCGATAAAGGGTTAGCCGGATCCATGATGAATAAATCAACAAACATCTGGCTAAACCTGGAAGTAATTTTGCTGGCGATACGCGTATTAATGGCAAAAGTCGGTGTCTCTGGTAACCAGGCATAAAGTAATATGCAATCAAGCAGTGATGTATGATTTACAACTATCAAAACGCGACTGCCTGCTTCCTGATAGTGTTCCATACCGGTTACTTCAACACGATATAAAAGTTTGAGAAGGCAACGAAGCAGGAACTTGAGTGCTTTAATCATAGGATGTTAACTTACACTATACCCAAATTATTTGGAAATGCTGAAACCTGTATTTCAAATAGTTTGGGTATTACATCCTGAGAATGAAAACCTTACGCGCCTTTGGGGAGTGTGCCTGTATAGATATCCAGGAATTGACCTGGTTTTATATAGCGTGTATTCGCTAGATTGTTCCATTTTTTGATTTGATGCACTGAGACACCGAATTGTTGGGAGATTAACCATAGTGAATCACCTTCGAGAACCTGATAACTAATATGCTGTGGAGTACCATCGGAAGTTTTATTGGCAGCAACATGCACAACCTTTGCGGATTTGTCAGTTTCTTCTTCAACCCAGATTTCAAGTTTTTTCCCAGGACGTAATATTGATTTACTTGAGATACCATTCCATGCACAGAGTTGTTTCACGCTGATGCCATAGTGTCGGCCAATGTCCCATAAATTATCACCACGTTTGATCGTATACACATAGCGCTGTCCATCACCACTGCGTTTAAGACCTTTATATCGACGTGAATCCAGACTTAAGCTGTAGTGTTTCAACGGTTTTTGTGCTGTTGGGATCAAAAGCGAGCGTCCGGTTCTGATGGTATTACCTTTTAGACGATTGATCTGTTTCAGTGTTGAAACATCAGTTCTATAGTGTGTTGCAATTCGGCCGAGGGATTCACCTTTTTTAATCTTGTGTTGTTGCCATTTAATACGTTTATCAGAAGAGAGAGAGGCAAGTTTATTTTCGAATGCAGCAGCTTTCTCAACCGGAATTAACAGTTGGTGAGGACCTCCTGGATCAGTGGCCCATCGATTGAAGCCCGGGTTCAGCGTATAAAGTTCTTCAATTGATAATTCAGAAAGCTCTGCTGCGGTCGCAAGATCAAGCTGACTGCCAATATCTACTTGTTTGAAATACCGGGTATTACGTATGGGTTTAAGCGCAATTTTATATTTACCCGGATTGGCTACGATTTCAGCAACTGCAAGCAGGCTTGGAACGTAACCACGCGTCTCTCTCGGTAGTTTGAGTGAGAAGAAATCAGTGGGTTTACCCGCTTTTTTGTTACGTCTAATGGCCTTGTTGACATTACCTTCCCCTGAGTTATAGGCGGCCAGAGCTAGCAACCAATCCCCATCAAATTCCTGATGGAGTTTTTGTAAGTAATTCAGGGCAGCATCCGTTGCCGCAATAATGTCTCTACGACCGTCATACCACCAGTTCTGCTTCAGACCATATAGTCTTCCTGTTCCGGGTATAAACTGCCATATCCCGGAGGCACGGCTGCGAGAGTAGGCAAAAGGGTTGTACGCGCTTTCAACAATAGGTAGGAGTGCAAGATCCAACGGCATATTCCGTTTTTCAAGTTCTTCAACAATATAATGGAGATAGGGTTCTGCACGCCCCGATACACGATCAAGATATGCCTGGTTTCTCGCGAACCATGCCAGTTTACTTGCAGTCGTTTTCTCTGAAACATTTCTTGTCAGTATCAGATTGGATCCAATTCGTTCCCATACATCTGTTTCCTGACTGGTTAACTGTTCATTTTCTTCAGTGATAGCAGGATTTGACTTTTCTGGACTAACATTAACATTTAAGTCCCGAGCTCCTGACTCAGTGTCTGTTGAAGATTGCCGAGCAAGACTGACATCATCACGTGGCGAAGAGAGGCTACATGCACTTAGAATAAAAACCTGAACGAGAAATAGTAAGATGAGTAATTTTTGCATTGTGCAATGCTAGAGACAGGTGGCAGATTGGTCAAGTGAAAACTACTCTGTCAGAGGCGTTTTTCATTGTGTTAAGCTCATCATCTGAATGGCAAGGAACTGCACGGCAGGAAACTCCATGTCAGAAAATGCTGTGCCAGGATTTGAGCACAATTTTATGATTATATATGGTCTGTGTTGAATGAATTCCCGATATATGAGTGATGAAATAACAAGCAAGAAAAATCTTTTCATCAGACAACAGTTGCAAGACTGGTTTGCAGGTGAGCATGGCGCCTTGTTGTTAGTAGATGAGAAAAAAAAATTGGCTCAGCAGCTGTATGTCCTGTTTGGCTACCACATTCTGCAAATTGGAAATATTGGTGGTACTTATTTTCTTGATA
The DNA here is from genome assembly GCA_964504725.1 of uncultured Enterobacteriaceae bacterium. Classification (GTDB taxonomy): domain Bacteria; phylum Pseudomonadota; class Gammaproteobacteria; order Eutrophobiales; family Eutrophobiaceae; genus SMWN01. Next base: position 4,793 of record CAZDFI010000019.1, on the reverse strand, counting down.
GCAGCAAGATATCTCACAAGATGATAGCCAGGTTGATTCCTGATGATCAATCCGAACAAAACTCTGGATTCTGTTGCAACTGCAGCAACCTTCCTGTCGCGTCAGACAGTATTGACGTGGTCGTACTACCTCATGTGCTGGAGTTTGAGGCTAATCCTCATCAGGTCTTGAGGGAATCTGAAAGAGTGCTCATCGGAGAAGGTCATGTAGTGATCCTGGGTTTCAATCCATGGAGTCTTTGGGGTTTATGGCGACTGCTTTTGGCCTGGCGTGAGAAACCACCCTGGCAGGGTCATTATATTGGGCTAACCAGAATCAAGGACTGGTTGAAATTACTGGATTTTGAAGTCATCAATCTAGAGCGTTTTTATTTTAGACCGCCACTTCGAAGTTTGAATTTACTAAATAAACTTGAGTTCATGGAGCAATTAGGACGTTATTGCTGGTCGTGGTTCGGAGGTGTATACCTGCTGGTGGCTAAA
>CAZDFI010000019.1:0-4301 GCA_964504725.1 uncultured Enterobacteriaceae bacterium | reverse complement strand
CTAAAAAACGGGTTGTACCTTTGACACCGATAAAACTGCAATGGCGAACTAGGAGGCAGATGATTGCCACTGGGGTTGCCGGAACAACTACGGGTATGGCTCCACAGGAGATAAACCGACAGGAAAATAATAGACAGGATCATGAAAAAGCATAAGAGATTTAGCGAATGAAAGAACAAATTGAAATTTTCACAGATGGTGCCTGTCGTGGAAACCCTGGCCCTGGAGGGTGGGGTGTATTGCTACGGTATCAAGGAAAGGAACGAACGCTGCATGGTGGAGAAGCCGAAACGACAAATAATAGAATGGAATTAATGGCAGCAATTATCGGTCTGGAATCACTGAAGGAATCCTGTAGGGTTACATTAACGACAGACTCAAAATATGTGATGAGTGGCATCACAGACTGGATTAATAATTGGAAGAAAAGAGGCTGGAAAACGGCATCAAGGAAATCTGTCAAAAATGAAGATTTGTGGCGACGATTGGATGATGTCAGTCAACAACATGAGATAAATTGGCTATGGGTAAAAGGTCATAGTGGTCATCGTGAAAATGAGATGGTGGACGCCCTCGCTAATAGAGGGGTTGATGAATTGTTATTACAAAATAATAAAGGGGTGTCTTGAATATATCTATGCCAAGCAATATAGAGTTATCACGGTATGATCCATGCCAAGCAAAAGGTAAACGTGGTATTCCTATGCCAAGCAAAAGGTAAACATGGTATTTCTATGCCAAACGAAAAAATAATCACGGTATGATCCATGCCAAGCAAAAAAATAATCACGGTATGATCCATGCCAAGCAAAAAATTATTCACGGCATGATCCATACCAAACAAACAGGGTAATCACGGAATGCGTCAGATTGTACTTGATACTGAAACAACGGGTTTGGAGCCGAAACAGGGGCACCGAATCATTGAGATTGGTTGTGTTGAATTGAATAATCGACGCAAGACCCAGCATCAGTATCATCAATATATTAATCCCGAGCGTGAAATTGAAGATGGTGCCTATGATGTGCATGGGATTAGTAATGAATTTCTTGCAGACAAACCGGTTTTTGCTGTTGCAGCACAAGAATTCATTGATTTCATCAGAGACAGTGAGCTCATCATTCACAATGCACCTTTTGATGTGGGATTTATTAATGCAGAGCTTAAAAAGCTGGGTAAGCAATGGGGAAAGGTTGAAGATTATTGCACGGTCATCGATACGTTGGTGATGGCGAGAGAAATGCATCCCGGTCAGAAAAACAGTCTCGATGCGCTTTGTAAAAGATATGAAATAGACAATTCACAACGCGACCTTCATGGCGCGTTACTGGATGCGCAAATCCTTCTGGATGTGTATCTGGTGATGACTGGGGGGCAAACGGATCTTCTGTTGAACGATGACGTCTCAGGAGATGGTCGGAAAGTGCGTGAAGTCAGAAAAGTTGACCCAAACCGACCTCGCTTACGTGTAATTGAACCGACCAGTGAAGAATTAAAAGCCCATTACAGTAAGCTTGAAACTATTGACAGGGAAAGTAACGGGAATTGTCTTTGGAAAAAAAAGGAGGAATTATCTTAAATTTGTCGGTTATGTACTGTCTGGAATGATTAGCTTCCTTTTACCCAAAGAGGATCACAATAACCATTCCACACATCAAAATCAGTTGAATTAACTATCAGCTTTCAGATATCGCATCAATCATCGCTTGTAATTCACCTTTCTGGAACATATCCATGACGATATCACAGCCTCCGACAAATTCGCCTTTGACAAAAACTTGTGGAAACGTAGGCCAGTTGGAAAATTGCGGCAGGTTAGAACGCACTTCTGGTTCGGCGAGTACATCAACATACGCAAATTCTGCATTACACGCTTTTAATGCTTCTGATGTGCGCATAGAGAAACCGCACTGTGGCGCCTCGGGCGAACCTTTCATGAAAATAATCACATTATTCTCTTCTACTACGGTTCTGATTCTTTCTTGTACATCCATCATTAACAACCTCTTTATTAAAATAATAATCGTTGATGGCGATTATACATGTTAAACACATGGAATTCCTCAGCCATCCCCACTGCATCAGATACTGACGAGTATCGACGAATAAAGTTCAAGTGTCCGAATAAAATCATATTCTAGTGTATTTTGCTGAATAAGGGGTGAAAGCGGCCGACGACCAACGTATAATTCGTACCAGAACACTTCTTTGTGTCACAAGGTTTTCAACTTATATGGGAAATTATATGAATCCACTCAAATCAGTTAATGGCACGATAATCCTTGGTTTTGTTACTGCTGTCGCGATTATGTTAATTGTCGGGGGAGACGGCTTAAATAAATGGTCTCTTATTGTCTGGTTACATGTCTTTTTTGGCATTATCTGGATTGGCTTGCTCTATTATTTTAATTTTGTTCAAGTTCCTGCAGTGGGTGAGGCGCTTGCTGATGAGGGTGGACCTGGTCCTGCTGCAATTAATAAGTATGTTGCTCCACGTGCATTATGGTGGTTCAGATGGGGTGCATTATTAACCTGGTTAACTGGTGCTGCCGCGCTGGAGATTATGGGGATTGGTTTAAAAAATGCCTTTACCTTATCTGGAGACGGTCTAATCATAGGTATTGGTGCATGGTTGGGTACCATCATGTTGTTTAATGTCTGGGTCTTGATCTGGCCAAACCAGAAGAAAATACTGGGATATGTCGAAGCAAGTGCGGATGAAATCGCAAAATCCAAGGTTGTGGCACTAATGGCATCAAGAACCAATACATTTTTATCCATACCTATGATTATGTGTATGGTTGGTCAAGGTCACGGAGGTTTACCCTTCTAGCAAACAAGAAGGTCAATGTTTATTTGCAAAGCCCGGCCTGATTTGCCGGGCTTGTCATTTAAGCCTCAGTAATTAATTTGAGTAATGAAATTTGAGTAATCATCTAATGTCCAGTTATCAACAATTGCCTGTTGCATTCGAACAAGGTGCCGGTGTCTGGTTGACGGATCAAAACGGGCAGAAATATCTGGATGCATTAAGTGGTATTGCGGTATGTGGACTTGGCCACGCGCATCCCGAGATTGAGCAAGCGATCGCAGATCAGGCTGGCAAGTTATTACATACTTCAAATCTTTACCATATTCCCTTACAGGAAGAACTTGCTGCACGACTGGCATCACTCTCAGGAATGGAAAAAGTATTTTTCGCAAATTCCGGTGCAGAGGCAAACGAAGCTGCAATTAAAATCGCTCGTCTTTACGGACATCAACAGGGTATTGATCATCCGGTTATCATCACAGCAACTGGAAGCTTCCATGGGCGTACCATGGCAACCCTCAGTGCCACAGGAAATCCAAAGGTGCAAAAAGGTTTTGAACCACTTGTCGATAAATTTATACATGTACCCTATAACGATACAGAAGCACTAAACCGTATCACAGATGCGGATGTTGTTGCGGTCATGTTGGAGCCAATTCTTGGAGAAGCTGGTGTTGTAATTCCCGATGAAGGTTATTTGAAGTTGGTACGGGAGATATGCGACAAAAATAACTGGCTTCTGATTCTTGACGAGATTCAAACAGGATTGTGCCGTACAGGGGAATGGTTTGCCTTTCAACATGACAAAATAACACCAGATGTGATGACTTTAGCAAAGGCATTGGGAAATGGGGTGCCTATCGGTGCCTGTCTTGCAAAAGGCATTGCTGCAGAGTTGATTCAGCCGGGAAGTCATGGATCGACATTTGGTGGAAATCCATTGGCATCTAGAGCAGGTTTGGCGGTAATAGATGTTTTATCAAGGCAAAAACTACACTTGAACGCAGCGAATCTTGGGGCTGAAATGCTGGCTTCTTTTCAAAAAGGGCTCAGCGAAATTGAAGGCGTAGTATCGGTTCGAGGCAAAGGGTTGATGTTAGGGATTGAATTGGATAAAGAATGCGCTGAATTGGTCAATATGGCACTGGAAGAGCATCTTTTGATTAACGTTACGTCGGGCAATGTCATTCGTTTATTACCACCGTTGATTATTGATGAGGATATCGCTCAACAGATTGTTGAAAAGGTTATCGGTATTGTGAAAACTTTTTTAAAGCAGGAGTAGCATATGGGTCTACGACATTTTCTTACCCTGGCAGATTTGAGTACGAATGAATTACAGGCGCTTATTGAGCGAGGGATTGAAATAAAATCTGTCTTACAAAGGGGTGAGGTTTATCAGCCCTTGAAAGGCAAAGTACTGGCGATGATATTCGAGAAATCATCGACGCGTACGCGCGTGTCTTTTGAAGCGGGGATGGTGCAATT
>CAZDFI010000018.1:30302-34014 GCA_964504725.1 uncultured Enterobacteriaceae bacterium | reverse complement strand
TAAGATTAAAGTGTTGCGTTGATCAGTTGAAATCAATCTGGAAAGCAGACGTTCATAACAGTCAACTCTAATGTCTGCTTAATACTGAAGCGGACGGTCAGGAGAAAGTAATGATAGGCTGCAACCGACCCAAAGCGGACATAAAGCCAGCCGACGGCCAAACAATTGCCGCCCGCCGGATATTTAGGGTAAAGTAGCAAGAGAAAGGGTGTTAGTTCTACTTATACTCCTCGTTTTATACGTGATGCGGTATATGATTTCATTGGCCGGCACCGCTATCAATGGTTCGGCAAGAAACTAGTGTGCATGATTCCTACGCCCGATATCCAGCGAAGATTCAAGCAATAGCGAATGAAAATAAGCAAAGATTTGGATCTCAAAAAACTAAAACCCCGCAAGCAAACCTACTGGCTCACGCGATTTATCTTCTTGCGTGGCATGGGTTTCGTGTATTTCTTCGCGTTTATCAGCGCCGCAATGCAGGTGCTCCCGCTGCTGGGCACAAAAGGCCTGCTGCCCATCAACCTCTTTGTTGAGCGTATTGCCGGGGACTCGTTGCTGCAAACGTTTATGAATAATCCGTCACTATTTATCCTTACGCAGTCAGATACGCTGTTGGTTCTGTTTGCCTGGATCGGTACCGTTTTGTCGCTGGTGGTCCTGCTCGGGTTTGCGAACTCCATCATCATGTTCATCCTGTGGTTCCTGTATCTCTCCTACGTCAATATCGGGCAGTTGTTTTATGGTTTCGGTTGGGAGATCCAGCTATGTGAAATCGGTTTCCTCGCGATATTCATGGTGCCTCTGTTGGATTGGCGACCATTCCCAAAGTGGGAAACCCCGCTACCCTTCATTTGGTTGATACGCTGGTTTCTGTTCCGCTTTTATCTCGGATCCGGGCTGATCAAGCTCAGGGGATCGGAATGCTGGCAAGATTTCACCTGCCTGTATTACCATTTCGAGACCCAGCCAATCCCGAACCCGCTGAGTCCGTTCATGCATTTCCTGCCGCAGTTCATATTGAAATTCGGAGTGATGTTTACCGAGTTCCTGCAGGTTTTCTCGGCTTTCTTCGTGTTCTATCCCAGGGTGTTGCGAATCACAGCCGGCCTGATATTTTTTAGCTTCCAGTCGATCCTGATAGTGACCGGTAACTACGCCTTTTTTAACTGGATTACTTTGGTACCTGCCCTGTTCCTGCTGGACGACCACCTGCTCAAGCTGGTCTTGCCAAAAAAACTGGTAACAGCGGCTCACCGGGCGGAACAAAATAAACTTCCATTCACCAAGCCCCAAAATAATTTTCATTTCATTGTGTTTGGCATCCTGGTCTGGTTGAGCATCCCGGTAGTCGTGAACCTTGTCTCCGAGAACCAAGTCATGAACACTTCCTACAACCGCTTGAACCTGGTAAATACCTATGGCGCGTTTGGTTATATCGGCAAGGAAAGATACGAACTGGTCGTCGCCGGCACCCGTGACGAGGTGATCTCCGACGACACACAATGGAAAGAGTATGAGTTCATTGCCAAGCCAACCGACATCGACCGGGGATTGCCACTCATCGCGCCTTACCAGCCGCGTTTGGACTGGCAAATTTGGTTTGCCGCGCAGTCTACTTCAAGCCGCCATGGGTGGCTGATACACCTGATATGGAAATTCCTGCACAACGATGAAGGCGCGCTTGGTCTGATTGCGTTTAACCCGTTTCCTGACAAGCCTCCGACCTTTATCAAGATTGACCGCTATGACTACAATTTCGAGAAACCATTTTCAGATCACACCTGGCAACGAAGCTACATCAATTCCTGGTTGGACCCGGTTCACGTCAACAACCCGTCTCTGATCAAGTTTATCGACAACAACAGATGGGCGAATTACCGGCAAGAATGGGGTCAGAGTAAAGTGCCAGAGTAAACAGGTAGGCCGTGGATTACAGCGTCTGGCCCAGCCCGATAATTTGCTATTCAACCGTTGCCGCAAACCGCCTTGTTTCATCCAGTGGACGTTTGCAGCAATATCCTTGTCTGAAGTAAAAAGCGTTTGCCTGTTATAGGCGGCGGTAAAGTAGCAAGAGAAAGGGTGTTAGTTCTACTTATACTCTGTCCGCTTTGGGTCGGAAGCAGACTGTTCAAAGAGTTTAGCCGAATGCCCGCTTTCGCTGGAAAGCAGACGTTCAGAATATTCAAAATTTAATGGTCTAATGGGGGTAGAAAGCAGACGTAACCAAAAATTCTAATATTGGCAATTGTGCAATCTTCATAACTTGCACTTATATCGCACTTAAACCACTAGACATCAAATCGATGTTGGAACAATAAATAATTGCACTTACATTGCACTTATCACGATAAATAAAAATTTAATAAATAGAGAGAAAACCAGCTAAGTTATTGATATATAATGGTGGCTATGGGTGGACTTGAACCACCGACCCCAGCGTTATGAGCTTGAATCGATAATATTGGTTATTAACTACAACAGTCACTTACGGTACATGCTCTGTATCAATACCCTGTTCAATAGGGGTTCACTTATGGTTCACCCTGCCTCAATCGGGCACAAAATAGACACAATTTGAACCTCCGCTATCCAGCGAAAGCAGACGTTCGGCTAGAAACAAAGCAGGATTGTCTTAACTATAATATTATCTGGCATTAATCTCCTATACTTTGTAAAGGTAGGAGGGTATCGATATGAAAAAGATATTTAAAATATTAACAATAATAATATTTGGTGTACTTCTTGTTTCTGTTTTATTACTCAATTCAGAAAAAGTACAACATATAGTATTTGGCACATCGTCCCTACAGTTTGCGATATTGAAAGAGGATATTGATAGGGTGAGGAGTTTGGTAAAGCAAGATGCGGAAATAAATTCAAAAAATATATTTGGTGATGCGGCAATTCATGACGCAGCAGATGCGAGTAACGTAGAAATACTTAATATTCTGATTGATCATGGTGCAAATATAAATGAGAAAAATGAAGATGGGGAAACTCCACTTCATTATGCAGCTATTTTTGGTAATACTGATTCTGTACTCAGATTAATAGAGGCGGGAGCTGACATAAATGTACAGAATCACAATGGAGAAACACCGTTGTATTCAGCTTTATTTGTATTCAATGATGAGATTGCAATTAAATTGATTGATGCTGGCGCAGATATAAATATCAAGGATAAAGAAGGAAAGGGGCCGGCTGATCTAATAGATGGTTTAGAAGACAACAAGGAGTTAATTGAAAAATTGCGCACCTCTGATAATGATAATAATTGATTCAGAAACACACTATAAATACTTAAAATATCAGTGACCATGCATGGTCTTGAACTACAGGCCACAGCATTATGAATATTCGCTTCTGGCCGATAGCTGACTAGTATCACTTTCACTTGAACGTCCGCTATCCAGCGAAAGCGTACATTCGCCTATTAACATTGATATACTATTTACTACCCTAAGATGGTAAGCGCGGCTTATTTTTTATGCTTATTTGGAGCATAATAATAAGTAATTGATGTATATAGTTTTTCAAGGAATCATTAACACCATGTTGATAAAGAAAACAAAAGCCGAAAACTACGGCGACCGCCGTAAAACAAACTGTTAACTGCATTTAGTATTGGAACAACAATTTGATGTCAAACAAGAGAAATGCTTTTCATGGTAAATAAAAAATTTATTCATCGGCGCATTTGTATTTATGC
>CAZDFI010000018.1:21368-30292 GCA_964504725.1 uncultured Enterobacteriaceae bacterium | reverse complement strand
ACTGTTGATGAACACGTGGAGGAGGTTTTACGTTCCAAATTTAACATCCACTTGCCACAGAGAGCTTCACTAAATGAATCTCTAGCATCAGCGAAAAGTGATCATGAAATTATAGGTCTCATATTACAATATCGTACAATGGGGTGATGGTTATGAGTCATACAGTTAACAAGCGCAGTCTTTCGGAAAGCCGGGACGTCGCTTCGCTCCTAAAAACACCCGGCTTCCGCAGCTGCGGGCGTCATATCTGAACGTCCGCTTTCAGTATGAAGCAGACATTAGAGTTGATTGTTCTGAACGTCTGCTTTCCAGCGTAAGCGGACATAATAAGACGCTATATTTATACCCCATTTGGGGTATTATAATAAATAGCCATATTTTGCATTTTTAGAAATTTGAGGACTATAAAAAACTACCTTTTATGACCTGAATATCCATCAAAGTGGCATATAAATATGAGAAATAAAATCGAAAAAATTGGCCGCATAAAAACCGTTGTTTTAATAACGATAATCTCAATTATCGCTTCTATCATACTTACTTTCATTTTAATGGAAATATTTAATGAAGGTATTAGTCAGGCAATCTTTGCGACATCAATCATAGTGCCAGCAATAATCGCTCCTTCAGTAACTTGGTACATTATTGGGTTATTAATAAATATACATCAACTAGAAAAGGAATCAAAAGCACTTGCAACTTACGACATGTTAACAGGAGTGCTGACAAGACATGCGTTTCTAGCGAATATTGAAAGTGTCTTCAAACGTACAGTTCGAAACAACTCTTTATTGTCACTGGCATATATTGATATAGATGATTTTAAGAAAATCAATGATACATATGGTCACGCTGCAGGAGATGAAGTATTAAAATCTTTTGGTTTAACAGTACAAAACAACCTGCGAGAAAGTGATTTAGTTGGGCGAATAGGAGGAGAAGAATTTGCTTTAGCATTACCTGATACAAATCTAAAAAATGCTATACTTATATTAGATAAAATTAGACTTTTAACAAAAGATAAAGGCATTAAAATTCATGATCAAATGATTTATTTCACTATCAGCGTCGGAATAACTCAATATGAACAAAACGGCCAAGTTAGCTTTGAACAGCTCGCAAAACAATCTGATGATGCGCTTTATAAGGCAAAAAATAATGGCAAGGATTGTATAATTGAATACGTAGCTAATTAAGCGATTAGCACGGTTATTTTGTCCCACTGCATTCCAAATAATTTCGGTTACATTTGATGTTAAAAATATTTGACAATACGTTCGCTTCTAGCCGATAGCTGGCATCGTTACAGACATTTGAACGTCCGCTTTCAGTATGGAGCAGCAGCTTAATTACATTATATGAATCTGCTGCTTCGACCCAAAGCAGCAGGTTTGTATTCGCTTCTTAAATTTCAGCTTCCCAGCGGAAGCGGACATTGGCGAATGTCTGTGGAGATGAGTAATATCGTATATAATATTGATTATTAGCTAAGAGAAATATCTTATGTTAGAAGCACTTTGGACAGTTGAATTTGAATCAATTCTAGGGGCTGGCGGTACTGGCATTGTAATATTTGAGACAGGTAGGGTTTTTGGTGGTGACGCAGGATATACATATATTGGAAAATACGATGTAACTATGGGTGGCAATTTAATTGCAGATATCAGGGTTAATCAAATTGATCATCCTTCAGGATTTACAGAACCAAATGTATTAGGGATGGATAATTATAATATACATGTTGAAGGAATGATTGAAGAGAAACAATTCACAGCATCAGGTTATGTTGTTGAAGATCCCTCGCGTAAATTAGTTTTGCGACTAACGTGGAGAGCTGATCTCCCGTAGATATTATTCAAATACTACATTTGTTGTGCTAGCATTATCACTGGTTATATTTGGATAACCCCCCATTTATGACCAGTTGGTCGGAAAGGCGGGGTGTATCTCACACACTCCGCCTTTTTCATTACATTTCCATTTGTCAAAGCCGAGACTGATAAGGTCTCAAATAACTTCTTTCTCTTTTATATGGAATGTTTTATTTTGATACGATATCCTGATTCAAGAACCAGACTTGAGGATTACAGTGTCCAGCAGAAGCTACAGAGACTGGAAGATAAAATTCCATCGAGATATTGTCCAAGATATTAAACGCCGAGTTTTTGTTATTGAGCAGTATGAAGATACTGATAACTATGACATCATTGTAGGCGGAGAACGCTTCCGAGTTTACCTTAGTGACTTCCCTGAGATAATCAAGAAATTACAGGCCTCGCTTAAATCGCCTCGGGCTAAGTAAGCTGTAGGTAGGCTGGTTTCCACAATCACAGTTTTTCCTTAGTCCACTGTTCCAGTAAGGCTATCGAATTGAATGGTATGAACGACTGCTTTCAGTATAAAGCGGACATTAGGCCAAGAGTTACCGATCTTAGCTTTATGAGCTTGAACCGATAATATTGGTTATTAACTAAAACAGTCACTTACGGGACATGCTCTGTATCAAAACCCTGTTCAATAGGGGTTCACTTATGGTTCACCCTGCCTCAATCGGGCACAAAATAGACACAATTTGAATGTGTGTTCGCTGCGTATTATTACTCAAAACTGAGGATACTGGCGCGTCTACCTTACCTTTACTTCATATCGGGGTAAAATGGACTCCAAATATCTGGATATGGAATGATTGCTTTTTAGCTCGGTTAACTCTTATTCAGCTTAATAACAACCACAAACATGACCCGTTATCAGAAAATTATGCGAAATAGCAACTAAGGATGAACTATGAAACTGGAAAGTGTGAAATTAACAAACTTTAGAGGATACAAATCAGAAACAATTATCCCCATCTCTGATTTAACTGCCTTTATTGGGAAAAATGAAGCAGGAAAGTCTTCAGTGTTAGAAGCCCTTGAAATATTCTTTAATAATAGCGATGTAATATGTGAAAGAGATGATCTCAATATAAATGCGGATAACAATAATATTGGCATTACTTGTGTGTTTTCTGAATTACCTGATGAAATCATTATTGATACTGATAGCCCAACGACTCTGCAAGATGAATATTTATTGAATCCAGATGACAAGCTTGAAATAAAAAAGGTATTCGCAGCTACAGTAGCAAAACCAAAAGAAAAAATTTACATAATTTGTAATCATCCTTCGGTTGAAAACGGGGGCGATCTCTTAACTTTAAAGAGGGATGAGTTACGAACACGCGCAGATGGATTAGGTATTCTTAACGACGGATATAATGCAAATGTTAATTCATCCATTCGTCAAGCAATCTGGCAAGGTTTAGGTGACTTGCATTTAAATCCTACTGAATTATTAGTCGATAAAGAAGACACCAAAAAGGTATACGATTCAATAAAGAGTTATCTACCCCTGTATGCCCTTTTTCAATCAGACAGGCAAAGCAAGGATGATGACAAAGAAGTCGTCGATCCAATGAAGATCGCTGTTCAGCAAGCATTAGGTGAATTGAGTGCTGAGATTGATCATATAAAAACTCAAGTAAGAATTAAGACCGAAGAGACAGCGAATCGAACTCTTAAAAAACTTCAAGAAATGTCACCTGAATTAGCTAGCCAGTTAAAACCTGAATTCAAATCAGAGCCAAAATTTGATAATCAATTTAAACTATCAATAAAATCTGAAGATAACATTAGTATTAATAAAAGAGGCAGTGGTGTTCGCAGGCTTATATTACTTAGTTTTTTCAGGGCTGAAGCAGAAAGAAGGCGAAGCGTTAGTCATGGGGATCAAATTATATTTGCTTTCGAAGAACCTGAAACATCTCAACACCCAGAACATCAAGAAATGTTAATGACTTCATTTATCGAGTTGTCAAATACATCCAATTGTCAGATATTGCTAACTACACATACGCCAGCACTTGCAGGACTACTTCCCCTAGACAGCCTTAGATTTATTGAGAAAAATGGTGATGAACGAAATGTAGACTGTGGGACTGATGAGGTATTTGAGAAAATTGCAGATTCACTTGGGATTTTACCTGATCCAATTTCAAAAAACGCGTCAGCAATACTCCTTGTCGAAGGAAAAGGTGATGTTACATTTGTTAATCATACTGCTGAACAACTGAAAAACGCAGGTCACATAACTCATACTTTTAGTGAGAAACTGTTTGCCATCATTCCCATTGGCGGTTGCGGAAATATAAAGCATTGGCGAACTATGCAGCTAGCAGAGCAGTTCGGGATACCTCATTGTGTTTTATTAGATTCAGATAAAGGTACTCCGGATGAAATACAAAGAGCCACGAACTTAGCCAGTTACCAAAAAGATGGCGTAAAAGCCTACTTAACGAGGAGAAGAGAACCCGAAAACTATATTCATCTTGACTGTCTTTCCCTTCCGGCTGGCAGTACTTTTACATTTAACGAAGTTGATGATGCAAAAAAACTTATCAGCAGAGAAACAGGAATAAAAGTAAAGGATGTCTTAGAGCATTATTGGGTGCTGATGACAGCAGAGCAGATAAGAGAAGTCGAAAAGTATGATGATAACGGGACGGATAGATATGAATTTACAGACATTTTCACAGATTTTTTGAGTCTGGTTCAATGACTACTGCTCTAAGCGAAAGACAAAGCATGAACATCTCATACTCTAAACTTTTTGCACTATTGAAATACCACGGCATTGAAAAGGGGAAAGAACTGGAAGATGAAAATTAATAATAAAGCACTAGTTCGACCACCATTAAAATGGGCCGGAAGTAAATATCGCACCTTGAATGAAATCGTTAAGCGCTTACCAAAGGGCAACCGTCTTATAGAACCATTTGCCGGATCTGCTGCTGTGGCTTTGAATACCGATTATCCTGAATATTTATTAAATGATCTCAATAAGGATTTAATTAATGTTTATAAATCGGTGCAAAACAACGTAGATGAATTTATAGAAATATCTAAGAAGTTATTCAGTGATAATAAGAACAAGGAAAATACCTTTTATCTACTTCGAGATATCTTTAATCAGACATCTGATAACATTCTTAAAGCATCAATATTTTTATATATAAACAAGCATGGTTACAACGGGCTATGTCGCTATAACGCATCAGGCGGTTTAAATGTTCCGTTCGGGAGATACGCATCACCTTACTTTCCCGATAAAGAATTGAGAAAATTTTCTGCTAAACTAGCATTTGCTAAGTTTACATCCGTTGACTTCGGAATAATTTTCAATAAAGCAAAAAGTGGCGACGTGTTTTATTGTGACCCACCTTATGTTCCTCTCACGAACACATCAAATTTTACTGCATATAGTGCAGGTGGGTTCGGATTAAAACAACAAGAAAAATTAGCTGAGCTAGCATTCCAATTGTCACAGAAAGGTATTCCAGTCATTATTTCTAATCATTACACACCGCTAACTAAATCACTTTATAAGGCTGCGAGGAAATATAAAATAGATGTTCGCCGCCTGATTAGCTGCGATGGTAAAAATAGGAATATTGCAAAAGAAGTGATCGCTGTGTATTCGGGTAAATTATAGTTGGAGGGATATAATCATGAGCCAGGGAAGTAAAGCCAATAAGACAGGCGTTGTTCTAGAAAATATTGTTATCTCTACATTAAAAGCACATGGCTTTGAAGTTGTACCATTCAATGAGTTCATAAAAAAACCGGGCAAATATGGGAGAGAATTATTACTTAAACATGCGCCCTATAAAACTTTGTATGGTTCTAAAGGTTATACGGAGTTTTTACTTTTATCCAAGATACATGACCTAGAAATCCGAATTGAATGTAAGTGGCAACAATCAGCTGGTTCTGTTGATGAAAAATTACCTCATCTATATTTAAGTTGTGTTGAAACTGTGCCTGAAGATGAAGTCATTATTTTGATCGATGGTGATGGTTTCAGAGAAGGAGCTAAAGAATGGCTAAGAAACGCGGCTAAAAATAGAAAATACATACCAAAAGATAATAGTACAAAAAATATACATGTTTTTAATTCGACTGAATTTATGACGTGGGTAAATAACACGTTTCACAATTAAACCCCAAAGTGAAATATAATATTAATTTATAAGGAATAGCCAGACCGTAATGAAAGAAAAGGAATTCGGAAAATTATCATCTCAGCAATTTAAACGTTTATTGGATCTAGTCCAAAAAGTGTTAAGTGAGGATATCGATTTAGAACAATTTATTGATGAAAATCCTGATAAAGTATCTAACTTTATACAAGACAAAGTTCAATGGTCAATCTATTATGAATTGCCCTATCCTCATTTTCTCGGTCTCTTTTTTATAGCGTTAGGCCTCAATGATAAAATTAAAGAATTGGCATCTTTAGATGATCCTCAAGAGGCAGCTATTTCATGGGGGGAATCTGATCCAATGCTTCCTCCCGAACCAGATGATCAATCAGATGAAGAAAAATTTCTAGTATTTGGCCTCATGATAGCAATGACTAGAAATTTTTCAGCCATACAACAATTTCATATATCAATAAACGAATTAATTTATAAAGCAAAAGAGGACGATGAAGCATTGTTCGATGCAATTCTTGTTGACCGTCATGTTATTAATACACCAACTGCTACTACTAGAATAGCCCGTGCAGAAGCTACCAATGATGAGGCATTTTTTGACCTCCTATCAAAAGCTATTAGAAAGACTCGACCACGACGACCACAGGAAGATTTTGACATCCTTCGTTTCATGTTGAGTGCTCTAGATGAGGCGGCAGGATTATCAAATCTAAGTTATGAGCAAATACACTGCTTAATAGTAGATGATTTACAGTTATACCCAGATAACGCCAAAGATTCATTTTCAGGCCTTAAAAAACTTATTCAGAGACGTAAAAAGGATATTGGGACATGAAAACGTGATTTGATGTCCTCGCCTTTCTAAAAATCCTGCATATTATAGGGAACCGTCAATCATTGGACGGTAACCCCGTCCTCCATATTCGGAGGAATTATTATGTCAGAGTCAGGAAGTAGTCACGCGGTCGGCGGAGAGGGAGAGGCACACTTGCCTCCCTCCGCCGCCGACTCAAAAGGTGCGTCGCCTAGTAACACAGCACCTACAAATAGCATTGGAATAGTAAACATCCTAAGAAACGGGATAGATAGCCTTTATTTATCCTATCAGGGTGAAATTAATACGGATATTGAAGAACAACTCCGAAGTCTAAAAGAACTCGGACAATCACCAGACCCCAGAGAGCAGGCAAAGGCAGTTTATGTGATCGGTGAGCATCGATTTGAGGTACAAGATAAAGGGGTTAAATATTACCCTTATGTCCTTGTTGATAATGCCTATCGTATTCAATTATCTAGTTCTAATGCTAAACAGATCCCCCTTGCCTATGTGCAGTTAAAAAGTGATTGGTTGATTTCAAAAGGAGTTACTTATTGTAAAGAAGAACTTGAAACCATTATTGGTCACTTTGGTTTTATTGATGTCTCTGAGAATGTTTCTCGAAGCGACTTATTCGTAGATTTTGTTTGTGATACCGATATAGAAGCGATTCAACTTGCTCAATGGATCACACGAGCTAAACGGCAAGGATCATTCCATATGAATAAAGTTTTTACTGGTTATACCTTTGGTCTGGGAGGTGATATATCTGCAAGGTTATATAACAAGACAGAGGAGATTAAAGAGAGTGGCAAATTTCATCTCAAGGAAAGAACAGGGATGGGAGGAAGGACAAACAGTCTATCGTCTGGAATTTGAATTAAAAAACAGAATCCTTAAAGAACATGAAGCCAGTACCGTTGATGAATTGTTATCTCGTGCCGGTGGTGTTTGGCGATACTGTTTATTGAACTGGTTAAAACTCACCATACCTGATCCTAAGGACGCTACTCAATCACGTTGGCCACTGCATCCTTTGTGGGATGCTCTTTCACAAATTGAATGGTTTGGATCGTTTGAAGGTACATCAATGCCTGTTCGCTCTCAACGAATCCCCTCTGATTTTTATTTGTATGTCTCTGGTCTAGCAGGACTCACCTCATTTATGGCTGTTAAAGGTATATATGATTTTAATGTTGCTCTTGAAGCATATGCAAAAGAAGCTCGCTATTATCATAATGAGCTTGGTCTTATTACTGGCATTGGTTTTAATGGTTATATTGAAGAGAAAGTTCTTACCAAGGCACGTAAGTATAATCTTGAGGTTTTGTCTGATGAGGATCGCCAGAGAAAAGACTATGCTGAGCAGTATCGAAAGGAATCGGACGGTGAATAATGAACGTACTCTCGACTTACAAGAAGCTTCATTGTTTCTTCGCATTTCATCTGAAACCCTTAGGGACAAAGCAAAAGCAGGGATTATCAAGGGAGCAAAACCCGGCAAGTGTTGGGTGTTTTTGGAATCGGATCTTGTCGAATATCTGCGTTCGCTTTATCCTGTCTCCACAGGGCAAGTGCCGTCAAGTGGCTGTGAACATAAGGAGGTAAGCTTATGTCACTCTACAAACGCGGTGAAATCTGGTGGGTACGGTTCGTTAGTCCAAGTGGACGGCGAATACGAAGATCTACTGGAACTGGATGCAAGGAGCAAGCCCAAGAGTTCCATGACAGGTTAAAAGTTGAGTCATGGCGGGTTAAGAGGCTTGGAGAGAAACCTGAGTATTTATGGAATGATGCTGTTATTAAATGGCTTAAAGAAAAAAGTCATAAGGCATCAATCGATAAAGACAGAGAAATATTTCGGTGGGTAGATCCTTTTTTGAATGGGGTCAAATTATCGAGTATTAATCGAGCATTGTTAGATGAGATCCAAGAGGCAAAGGTCAAGAACAGTACCCGAGCCACTACAAATCGTTATATGGGTCATCTACGTGCCGTACTCAGGCGAGCTGCTTATGAATGGGAGTGGATGGATAAAGCCCCTAAAGTGCCGATGTATCCTATTAATACTAA
>CAZDFI010000018.1:14366-21358 GCA_964504725.1 uncultured Enterobacteriaceae bacterium | reverse complement strand
TACTAAACGGATACGTTGGATCACTCGGGAAGAATTTGAAAGGCTTATATCCCACCTTCCACCACATCAGGCAGCAATGGCATACTTTGCGGTTGCTACGGGTTTAAGGCAACGTAACGTATGTCGTCTTGAGTGGAGTCAGGTTGATCTTCAACGTAAGGTCGCTTGGATCCACGCAGATCAAGCCAAGGCCAGGAAGGCTATTGGTGTTCCATTAAATAGAAGTGCCTTAGAAGTTTTACGAGATCAGATTGGTGATGATCTACAGTTCGTTTTTACTTATAAAGGCAAACCTGTTTGGCAAGTGAATACCAAGGCATGGCGAAATGCAGTAAAGAAAGCAGGACTCGTTGATTTTAGATGGCATGACTTAAGACATACTTGGGCTTCATGGCATGTTCAATCAGGAACCCCGTTAAACGTACTGCAAGAGTTAGGAGGTTGGGAGTGTGTTGAGATGGTTAGGCGTTATGCTCATCTATCCTCTGAACATTTACTGCCTCATGCTGAAAACATTGTGCCCCTGATTAGTGACACAAAAAGGGCACAGTGTTCGATTGTTTTACTTAGGTGATCGGTAAGTGCTTGTAATTTATGGTGGCTATGGGTGGACTTGAACCACCGACCCCAGCGTTATGAGTGCTGTGCTCTAACCAGCTGAGCTACATAGCCTAATTGCGAATTCCGTGTTCATAATCTCAGGGAAGCGCGATTGTCCGGTTAGTTTAAATGTTTGTCAAGAGGCTGTTATCGTGTTCCAAATACCACGATAGTCTTACCTGACGCTGTAATTAGATGATTCTCTTCAAGACTTTTAAGCACTCGCCCAACCATTTCTCTTGAACAGCCAACAATGCGTCCAAGTTCTTGACGAGTTATCTTGATTTGCATGCCATCTGGATGAGTCATGGCATCAGGCTCTTTACACAGTTCTAATAATGTCCTTGCGACGCGTCCCTGCACATCTGTAAAGGCCAGATCGCTGACTTTGCGACTGGTTTTTCTCAATCTGATCGCAAGCTGCGAAGCAATATTAAACAATATTACAGGAAAAATACTTTGAAGTGATTTCAGGTGCTCGTAGCTAACTTTTGCTATCTCACATTTTGTTTTGGCACGAACAAATGCGCTGCGCTTATGTTGATCATCAAACAGCCCAATTTCCCCAAAAAAATCTCCGGGATTGAGATAAGCCAGGACAATTTCTCTGCCCTTAACATCCTCTACAATAACAGAGACAGAGCCCTCAACAATGTAGTAGAGATCAGTGCTTGGGTCGCCTTCTTTTATAATTATACTTTTTGCCGGATATTCTTTTTGGTGGCAATTATCAAGAAAGATCTCCATTGTCTTATCGACTTTTTGAAATTCATAATTAGTCATAAACACTTTCCCCAATCTATTTAATATGGCCCGAAGGCCCACACCAAAAGTGCTCCTGATGAATAATGAACTATGTTACTCTTTTTCCAGAAAATCAACCAGATGGAGAGGTAAATGGAAACGCAGCTAAAGTGGGCAGGTAATGCGGCATTTATTGGCAGGGCATCAAGTGGACACACTGTCATAATGGATGGGCCAGCAGAAGGTGGTGGTCGGAATCTCGGTCCTCGACCAATGGAAATGCTAATTCTCGGCATGGGAGCTTGCAGCGCTTATGATGTTGTTTCAATTTTAAAGAAATCACGTCAAAAAATAACTGATTGTGAAATTATGATCAAATCACAACGTGCTGAGAGTGATCCAAAAGTTTTTACAGAGATTCATATGCATTTTGTTGTGAGCGGCAGTGATCTTAAGGAGAAGCAGGTTGAACGAGCTATAACGCTATCAGCAGAGAAATATTGTTCCGCGTCAATCATGCTAGGGGCGACTGCAACGATTACGCACGATTTTGAAATTATCAGTGCTGATTATTCGGAGTGAATAGAGTCGCCAAACATTTCAACGCTTACCGGATCGCCATCTTTAGCCTTCGATAATAACTTTACATCGGTAAGTGATTGTCCCCAGATGTTTGTTTTTGCAGCGAGGCGAATTTCATTTTCCTGAGAAATAGGGGTGGGTCCAAAACCAATGGCAATACAATTTCCTTCTACCCAAAAGGCAATCTCTCCTGCCTTGACAATATCTTTAGCATCAGTTTCTTTTGATACGTTGACGGGCGTGTTGAAATAGACTTCATTGCCCCATGTATTCACACTGGAAGTGAAAGGCACATGCTTTAGTATTTCTTTTGCTGTTGGTGTATCTAGAAGTTTAACTGCCAGTGATATTGGCCCAATTTTTAGAACTATTTTTTCCATTAGATTGTTTATCTATTAGTTTGGCGGCCGGACCAGTCGCAATTTCGCGTAGTAACATCAATTTGCTATTGGTGTTGGTTTTTCTATATATATGTTTTAAATGTGTACGCACAGTTGAGAGGCAAATGTTTAATGCGTTGGCCGTACTCTTTAATTCTGGATACTTTATAAGCTTTATTACGATTCTTATTTCAGCCGGTGTTAGTTTATATGTTTTTTTCAGCATCCTTTCTATCGAAGTATCTTTGAGATTATTATCTGTTTTTTTTGGTTTTTGTGAAATTGCAAATTCAATCGTTGTTTTGAGGTCAGATTCTCTGAGCGGCTTGTTAATGTATCCTACGGGATTGACAATCTTTGCTCTCCGTAAGGTCTTGCTATCTGAATGCGCTGTAACAAATACGATGGGGACATCCATGTACTTACTGATAGCCATTGCGGCATCTATGCCATCAGCACCTTCACCAAGCCTGATATCCATTAACACAAGGTCGGGCTCCATATCTCTGGCAATACTAATCGCTTCTTTAGCAGAAGATGCTATTCCTGCAACGTGGTAACCAAAGCTATTGAGATGAAGCTGCATGATGGATGCCGTGGTGCGATCATCATCAACAATTAGAATACTTTCTTTATGCATCTTGACAACTGGTGGCGATTTAAAGTGCGTATATTACTATATGAAATTAAGCAAATGTGGTTCACATACCCCATTTGGGGTAGATGATTATAAAAATAATTTACTAATCAGCCTAAAGACCAATAAATTATATTTTTTTCGGGTTTTCTGCACGTTGTATATAAAACTTAATAAGATCTGCATCCTCTTCTATAGTTAACAACTTGTGATTTGTCCTGGCACAATAAGCTTCAAAATCAATGATTGAGTGCGGATCAGTAGCTTCAACATAAAGTATTTCGCCAGCCTGCATCTTATTCAGCAGTACTTTAGTCTTTAATATAGGTAAAGGACAATTAAGGCCTTTAGCGTCTAATATTCGATCTTCCTTTATGGTCATTACCGGGTTGTTTTCAATCATAATAATTTACGGGTATCCAAGCGTGTACGTCTAGTTTACTGCGCGTTCACAAATATTTCTGCGTATGTCATGCACAGTTATGTTATATTATAACATAACTAAACAATAATTTTATGATAAACAAAGAGATAGTATGCGAAAAACCAGAGTTATTACGCCTTTCAAACATTCGACTCATGTACACCAGCGATGCACGGATTTGGCATTGTCAGTAGCGGAAGAAACCTGTAATTCTCGGGGGGTACGTCTAACCAGATTACGTCGGAGAGTATTGGAGTTGGTGTGGAGCAGTCATGAGCCAGTGAAAGCATACGATATATTGGATATTTTGCGTGATGAGCATAGCGGATCTGCACCACCAACGGTTTATCGTGCACTGGATTTTTTACAGGCACAGGGGATGGTGCACAAGATTGAGTCACTAAATGCCTATATTGGCTGTGGTGCATCGGATCAGAATCATGCCAGTCAGTTTTTGATTTGCCGTTCATGTGGAGCAGCTGCTGAAATGGACGATGCTGATATCAGAAATGTAATTTCCGATAAAGCAGCTGGCCTGGGATTTAAAATTGATAAAGAAATAATTGAAGTAAAAGGAATATGTTCCCAATGCAGCGATAAAGAATGTAGTGACAACTACGGCTGAGTATTCAGTGATGATTAGAATACTGTTTTATGTAGTTTTATTCGGATATCAGTTATCGCAATATTGTTATGCGAGTAAATCCGATGTAACAAATGTATTTGTCAGTATTCTTCCACAAAAATATTTTGTCGAGAGAATTGGTGGTGAGCATGTAAATATTTCAATCATGGTTAGCGCAGGTCAGAATCCCGCAACATATGAACCATCGCCTAGACAAATGGCGCTGCTAAATGAATCACATTTGTATTTCAGGGCGGGCGTGCCATTTGAAAATATATGGATAGATGTCATTAAAGAATTAAATACAAATCTAAAATTCATTGAATGTTGTACGGAATTGCAAGAGATAATTACTGAAGGTCATTATCACGAAAATGATGCTAGAAAAGAAAATGAGAAAGATCCACATGTTTGGACAAGTCCTGAAAATGCGAAATATATTGCTCTAAAAATAAAAAATGCTTTAACTGATTTTCAACCTGCTTACAAAACAGAGTATGAATCTAATTATTCTGGATTAATTGAGGATTTGAACAAGCTTGATGAGAATATAAAATCACGCCTGGCGCAATTGAATAATCGCTATATTGTTGTCTCCCATCCATCATGGGGATATTACGCTGAGGCGTATGATTTAATTCAACTACCGATTGAGTTGGATGGTAAAGAGGTACGTGCAAAATCCCTGGCAAAATTAATAGAACTTGCGCAGTCAAAAAATATAAAGACGGTGTTTGTACAAAAGCAATTTAATAAGAATTCTGCAGAGATACTTGCGAAAGAGATTGATGCAGACATCATCGAACTGGATCCATTAGCTGAAGATTATATTGTTAATCTTTATTACGTTACTGGTGCCATTTTGGAAGGTGGAAAATAAGAATGGATACGATTATTAATCTTGATGATGTCAGTTTCTCATACAGTAATATCCCTGTTGTGCGTAATATTAACCTTGCTGTACGTGAAGGTGAATTTCTGGGAGTGATTGGTCCAAATGCCGGTGGTAAAAGCACGCTGCTTAAATTAATTCTTGGTTTGCTTCAGCCAGATGCTGGAAAAATAACTGTGTTCGGGAAAAGACCGGAAAAAGGGCGCTCACGCATAGGCTATGTCCCTCAACATCCCGTATTCTCACGAGATTTCCCGATTAACGTTCGAGATGCAGTCCTCTTGGGGCGTCTTGGAGAGACGCGTTGGTACGGAGGTTATACACAAGAGGATAGGGAAATCGCAATCAATGCGCTTAAGGCGGTTGAGATCGACAATATACGAAATCAAACAATTGATTCACTTTCAGGCGGGCAATTACAACGCGTATTGATCGCCAGGGCGTTGGCATCCAGGCCTGATATTTTGATCCTTGATGAACCAACTGCAAATATAGATGTGCGTGCTGAAGAGGATATATTCGGGTTGTTGAAACAATACAATGATCATATGACAATCATCGTGGTATCACATGATATCGGCTTCATTTCAGGATATGTTGATCGGGTAGCATGTCTAAATCAGACCTTGCTTTGTCATACAACGAGCGAAATTAGCGGCAAGACGATTGAAGAATTATATGGTGCTCCGGTCAGGATGATTCAACATGCACACTAGTGAAAATATAATTTTATGACTGAACTATTTTCTGCATTAATGGATTACAGCTTTATGCAGCATGCTTTTATTGCTTGCATATTGTCCAGTATTGGCTGTGGAATCATCGGCACTTATGTCGTGGTTAAAAAAGTCGGTTTCCTTGCAGGCGGGATTGCACATACCGTTTTGGCGGGCATGGGGATCGCCTATTTTATGGAGAGTTCACCTTTAGTTGGGGCAGTGATTGCCGCATTGATTGCGGCTGTATCCATGAGCTTTATCAAGCTACGTTGGAAACAGCAGGAAGATATTCTCGTGGCGGCTTTCTGGTCAGTTGGGATGGCGATAGGTATTTTATTTATATCAAGAACACCAGGTTATAGTATTGATTTGATGAGCTTTCTATTCGGAAATATATTGCTGGTATCGAAATCAGATCTGCTGTTGATGGCGATGCTCGATATTATTATCGTCGGTATCGTCTTTTTGTTTTACAAGCAATTTATGGCAGCGGTCTTTGATGAAGAATTCGCACGTATTCGCGGGATAAGGATTGAAATCTATTACACGTTATTAATGTGTATGGTGGCCTTAACAGTAGTGCTGCTGATTCAGATAGTCGGGCTTATTTTAGTGATAGCGTTATTAATATTTCCGGCAGCCTGCGCGGCCCAGTTTTTTCATTCAATTTTCAAAATGATGCTGGCCGCAACAGTGATATGTATGTTCATGACTATCAGTGGCTTAACGATTGCTTTTCAGCCTGATTTACCGGCGGGAGCCACAATCATAGTCGTTGCTGGCATATCCTATGTAATATCTATTATTTTCAGCAGTTTTCTGAGGCAACTACAAAAGAGATCAGTTGCAAACTAGCTTCTACGTTTCTGAACTGCCTTTGCAAGTTTTTCAAGCAGTATTTCTGTGTCTTCCCAGCCCAGACATGCATCAGTGATACTTTGACCATAGGTAAGTTCCTGTCCTACGACAATATCCTGACGGCCTGCGATCAGGTGACTCTCTATCATGACTCCAATGATGCGATTATCTCCAGCTGCCAGTTGATTGCACACATCTGTAGCCACATCCATTTGTTTTTCGTACTGCTTATTACTATTAGCATGGCTGAAGTCGATCATGATGTTGGCACGTAATCCTGCTTTCTCTAGCTCTGCAGAAACCTTATTAATACTTGCTGCATCGTAATTAGGTTCCTTGCCACCCCGAAGAATAATATGACAGTCTGGATTCCCTGTAGTTGAGAATATCCCTGAGTTACCTTCCTTACGTAAAGAGAGGAAGTGATGGGGACATACTGCTGCACCAATTGCATCAACAGCAATTTTTGTTGTTCCATCAGTGCCATTTTTAAAACCAACTGGGCAAGATAGCCCGGATGCCAGTTCACGG
>CAZDFI010000018.1:0-14356 GCA_964504725.1 uncultured Enterobacteriaceae bacterium | reverse complement strand
CCAGACTTTCTGTTGTTCTTGCGCCTATAGCCCCCCAGCCGATTAAATCAGAAACATACTGAGGCGTGATTAAATCGAGATATTCTGTTGCAGCAGCAATACCCGATTCATTGAGATCATGTAAAAGACCACGTGCCTTTCTTAAACCTTGATTGATCTCAAAACTTCCATCCAGATTTGGGTCATTAATCAGACCCTTCCAACCAACAGTTGTTCTAGGTTTTTCAAAATACACACGCATGATAATCAACAGGTCGTCTGAATATTTGTCTATTAAAGGCTTTAATCTTGACCCATATTCTTTTGCCGATTTTATATCATGGATTGAGCAAGGTCCTGTGATAACAACAAGACGATCATCATCTCCGGATAAAATACTATGAACTGACTGTCGTGTTTCGTAGGTAGTTTTTGCAGCTTTTTCCGAGACGGGAATTTCTTCACAGAGTACGGCAGGTGGTGTGATAGTTTTTATCTCATTAATTCGAAGGTCGTCAGTTTGATATTTCATTTGTAATTTTAACTTTATTTTTTATAAAAAATTGTTTCTAAATAAATTGTATGTCGTTCATTTATTAACCAGGGGGCCATGCAAAAGATCTTCCGGCAAGAATGTGAATATGTAGATGAAAGACTGATTGGCCAGCATCTTCACCATTATTAACAACTAGTCGAAAGGTTTCTCCAAAGCCTTCCTGCTTTGCAAGCTTACTTGCTGTCAAAAATAAATGACCAAGTAATGCTTGATCTTCATCGGTGGCATCCGAAACCATGGTAAGGGGCTTTTTGGGGATCACCAGAATATGCACAGGAGCCTGCGGATTGACATCACGAAATGCCAGGCATTGCTCGTCTTCATATACAATATCGGCAGGTATTTCCCGTTGAATGATTTTGCTAAAAAGTGTGTCAGACATTAATTATCACGCTAAATTTCAATCGTAAGCGGCGATTATAGGCATCTTGTTACAAGGAATAAACATAATCGTAAAAATCGGGTTCCGATAGCCCTGTTATGGGGATATTATGCTGTGAATTAGACTCTATTTACAACGGAGCAAGGATAATCAATGATGAGCCGACGTAAAACTACTTTTATTCTGCTATTTTTATCATGTATGTGTTTATTCATTACAAGCTGTAATGAAGGTCTCTATCCGATTGATGTGGCCGAAGGATTTTGGAGAGCAGTGAAAAACAAGGATACGAAAACGATACAGAAATATTCAACAAATATTAGTTTAAAGGAGAAAGAACTTAGTGAAAATATCTTGCCGCTGGATGAGATTACATTAGGCAAGACAGTCATCGATGGTGATAGTGCATGGGTTGATACGACAGTGACAATTTCTGGCGATAAACCATTTACTATTCCACTCCGGACAGAGTTGATAAGAGAAAACAAACGATGGAAGGTAGATTATAATGCAACAATAAAACTGGTCTCCCAGGGTAGCGCAGTTTCCAATGTTATCAACAGTATAAGAAATATGACTAAGGACCTGGCAGAAGAACTTAATGAATCAATGGAAGAGATACAAAAGACTATCCCGGAAGTGACAGAAGAGGTTGAAAAAATAGAAGAGTCATTGCTTGAACATATCCCGGAGTTGAAAAAACAAATAGAAGAATTTGTAAGAGACCTTAAAGATGCGATAGAAGAATTAGGCAAAGAGCCAGGAGAGACAACGGCGACAGAGACTTAATCTTAAATAGCTTTTTATATATACCTATTTACTTTGTTCGGAGGGTCAATTACCCTCTAATTATCATGAATTAACGTCGGGTGGGGGTTCGATATCATGAAAATTAATACTTTTGTTTTATTACTTATCATGTTCATTCTTACATCAAATACCTGGGCGGTAGAGCTGGTCGACGAACAACAAGCTACTTTCTATTATCAGGTTCCTTTCGATGGGATAAAAAAGGTAGATAACGCTCACAAATTTGGATTCCGTGTTGATAGAGTCACCGTTGATAGATCAACAGGACAATACAGTGACTCACAAGGTTTTAACGATCTTATGAAAAGACCTGCCTCACTGGATTTTCAATTGGGTCATAATGGTGTCACTGCATTCAAGATACATGGCTATGATTACTTGCCCCAATTCATTAGCAGGGCTGATGAAGAAGAGAGTGGGGACGGTGGGGTAGTCAGTAAGGATGGTGAAACAGGCGAGCCAGATGCTAGTGAGGCAGAGAAAGGAGATGAGGAAAAATATATAGACATAGTACCGGAAATGAATCAAACGACTTTTGGTATATTACTCGGAGCAGGGATTGGTATTCTCGCATTAACGGGATTTGGTGGGTAGAACAGAACTATATTCCTATATTGCCCTAGATCCCCATATTACTAAGGGTCACCATAATGTCATTGATGATGGCAGTTGCACGAGGGTGTTCTGTTTCAAAGTGTTTTACGAATTCTTTGAGACCCGCTAACAATTCTGACTGTTCCTTGTCTTGTGCTTCGGTCTCCAGACCAGATTCAATTTTCTGAAGGAGTATCTCAAGTTTTTCTTTTGAAATATCTTCCTCTGCATGCAGGGTTTTTATCTCCTCACGCAGTTTTTCAATATCATCTCGTAATTTATTTTCAGACATTGTCATCATCTTTATTATGGGTCATCAGTCACATTATAGCTAAGCAGGTGATATTGGGAATCGATTTTAATTTGATTAAGTGGTGGGCCCGGTAGGACTTGAACCTACGACCAATGGATTATGAGTCCACTGCTCTAACCAACTGAGCTACAGGCCCTAAAGGAGTTATATTAATATTCTTGCTTACGATTCAAGTCTGTGAATGTAGTCTATGAGTCCAGGAAGGTATTAAGCTGTTCTGATCTTGAGGGATGTCTGAGTTTCCTCAATGCTTTTGCTTCGATCTGGCGAATACGTTCACGAGTCACATCAAACTGTTTGCCAACTTCTTCCAAAGTATGATCGGTATTCATGTCAATTCCAAAGCGCATGCGCAATACTTTTGCTTCTCTTGGTGTCAGGCCAGCCAACGCATCTTTTGTTGAACGACGTAGACCCTCAAAACCGGCAGAGTCACTTGGTGCCAGTATATTGGCATCTTCAATAAAGTCGCCAAGATGGGAGTCTTCATCATCACCAATTGGGGTCTCCATCGAAATAGGTTCCTTGGCAATCTTCAGGACTTTACGTACTTTTTCTTCAGGCATTTCCATTTTTTCTGCAAGTTCTTCCGGTGTGGGCTCTCTGCCCATTTCCTGAAGAATCTGTCTGGAAATACGGTTAAGTTTGTTGATCGTTTCGATCATATGAACTGGTATTCGGATGGTGCGTGCTTGGTCAGCAATCGAACGCGTAATCGCCTGGCGTATCCACCAGGTTGCGTAAGTTGAGAATTTATAGCCTCTTCTATATTCGAATTTATCGACCGCTTTCATCAAACCTATATTTCCTTCCTGAATCAAATCAAGAAATAAGAGCCCACGATTTGTGTACTTTTTTGCAATAGAAATAACCAGGCGCAGGTTAGCCTCCACCATTTCTTTCTTTGCCCGACGAGCCTGAGCTTCTCCGATAGAAATACTCCGGTTTATTTCTTTCATGTCAGTGATAGTTAAATCAGAATTACCAAACAGTGTTAATAGTTTCTTCTGAATTTTGAGTATTTCATTCTTATTTTCATTGATTGCATTTGCGTAAGGCTTCTTTGAACGGGCAACATTTTCTACCCAATCAGTATTGATTTCATTCCCAGGGAAGGTTTCTATAAATTCCCTGCGTGGCATGTCACAATCCTTGACACATATCTTCAGAATTTCGCGTTCAGATGTTCGGATAACGCTAATGATATCCTGGACATTCCTGATTAAAATATCAAAAAATTTAGGTGCCAGCTTTAACTCCAGAAAATTGGTATTTAATTCTTGCTGAAGTTCTTTTGTTTTTTTATGGTGTCTGCCATATTTCTTCAGGGCCTTTATGGTCTTCACATATTGTTTGGCAAGCGGCTCGACTGTTTCTCGCACTTCTTCAATCGTTAATACATAAACTTCTACTTCTTCGTCATCATCATCTGTATCGTCACTCACTGTTCCCTGATTAGGTTGCTGTGGGATCCTGCCACTATCAGGATAGTAAGAATGATCCTGAAAACCAACAACCAGATCGTTAAGTTTATATTCTTCATTTTCGACAGCAGTATAGGCCTTCAAAAAGGTATTGATTGTTCCCGGAAATGCGCAAAGTCCCGTTAAGACCTGAATGATGCCTTGTTCAATACGTTTGGCGATTTTGATCTCACCTTCACGGGTCAATAAGTCAACGGTACCCATCTCGCGCATATACATGCGCACGGGGTCAGTGGTACGGCCAAACTCACTCTCAACGTTGGCAAGTGCCGCGGCAGCTTCGGCAGCAGCTTCTTCATCTGGACCTTCGGTACTGTCGGTCATGATGATGTCCAGATCAGGCGGGGACTCGTATACCTTTATCCCCATATCATTAATCATGTTAATGATGTCTTCGATCTGTTCCGGATCAACAATTCCATCAGGCAGGTGGTCATTCACCTCGGCATAGGTCAGATAGCCCTGTTCTTTACCTTTGGCAATTAAGACCTTCAGTTGTGACTGTTCTGCTTTTATAGGGGTGGCTTGTTTCTCTAATTCTTCCATCGTGTATCCAGCAGGGGGGCCATATGGCCTGCCTATTTCTCCAGGTTATTCGTTTGCTTATTAGGTCTATTGGATTATAAAACCGTTAAGTGGCTGTTTATGAAGGAGAAAGTATTCTCCCCAAACGGTCAATTATAGCATAATATTTGCCATATGCCAGTTTGATTTACTCTTCTGAATTGCTGGCTGGGTTAAGGCCAATGATGCTGCGGGCTTCTTCAGGATTTTTAATATCTAGTTTCTGTAAGTTTATGTTGCGCAGTTGCTTTTGGTAGTCGTGCTTAATTTTTCCAATAATTGCCAGAAATTCTCCTTTAATAGCTTCCGGCTCAGTGAGTAAATTATCCTTGATTGATAATTCTTTCAGGCGTTTTTCGTATTTACTGTCGCGCCAATGCTCCAATATACCGGCACAAGATATTTCGGGTTGCTGGTGTACCAGGGCCAATAATTCCCGCAGAAAATCCACACCCTGTATCTCAATATTATTTAGAGCGCTTGGTTCAATGTCCGCGCCTAATTCTGGATTTTGTAACAGAAAACGGATGGCCTTAGCAATATTAACGTTGTGCTCTTTATTATGTTGCGATATTGAAACCAGATGTTGAGCTTGTGTTTTCCTGGCGGGTGCCTGTTTATGTTCAATAAGTTTTTTCAAGCTATCGATATTCATATCCGCAAGCTTGGCAATATCTTTAACCAGCAGTTCACGGAAAGCACCCGTAGGGAGCTTGGCAACAAGAGGGATGATGCCTTCAACCAGCTGCCCCATGCCTTCATGACTAGCCAGATTAGTTTCCTTCTTAAATTTATCAATCAGGTAATTCGACAAGGGCACATAGTGATCTGCGTCTTCGAACTTTTCACGACCGTGCTTCTGTACATAAGTATCCGGATCGTCACCCTCAGGCATAAACATGAAATGAATCTGGCGACCTTCTTTCAACAAGGGTAGGGCGATTTCCATGGCACGCCATGCAGCTTTCTGACCAGCACTATCGCCATCAAAGCAAAAAATAATCTGTGGGCAGACTCGATAAAGTCTTTCCAGGTGATTCTCTGTGACAGCAGTGCCAAGAGAGGCGACAACATTCCTTATTCCATATTGAGCGAGTGCTAGCACATCCATATAACCTTCAACAATATAGATACGTTGTATATCTTTGAGTAGATGTCGTGCCTGGAACAGGCCATACAGCTCCCTGCCCTTATGAAATATCGGTGTTTCAGGAGAATTGAGGTATTTCGGCAGGCTGTCATCAAGGACACGACCACCGAAGCCGATGGCCCGACCACGCTGATCGCGAATAGGGAAAATAATTCTGTCTCGAAATCGATCGTAGTAACCACCGTTGTCTTTTTCCAGTGTCATCCCGATTTGTGTGAGTCGCTGCTTCGCTGCTTCAGAAGTCCCCAGGGCATTCAGCAGATTATCCCAACCCGGAGGCGCGAACCCCAATTCAAATTCTTTGGCGAGTTCACCGGAGAGACTTCTATCTTTAAGATAATCTACTGCACGGTGGGCTTCTGGGGATTCACGGAGTTGCCGACAGAAATACCGGACAACCAACTCCATCAATTCGTAAAGCTCAGTGTTATCTTTGCTTTTACTAAAATCACTTTCTTCTCTTGGAACCTCCACACCAGCGCGAGAGGCCATCTCCTCAACAGCTTCGATAAAATCCAGGCCGTTATAATCCATTAGAAAACTGATAGCGGTACCATGTGCCCCACAACCGAAACAGTGATAAAACTGTTTGTTCTGGCTGACGGTAAAGGAGGCTGATTTTTCATCATGGAACGGGCAGCAAGCTTTAAAGTCTTTGCCTGCTTTTTTCAGGGGCACAGAACTATCAACGATATCGACAATATCGACACGTGTGAGTAAATCATCAATAAAATGTTGTGGGATCAAACCAGCCATAATCAACTAATGAGTATACCAATAAATCCCGCTAACAATCGGCCTGAGCAGTGGCCTGATGATTGGCGAGTTCTTGAAGATGACGGACTGCAGTGAAATTTTGTAGGCGCTTCCTCTTAGAAGAGCCTCAGCAGTGATAAATACTTGATGCTTAGCTTAGTTGTTGTTTGACCAGACCGCTGACCTTTCTCATATCAGCACGGCCCTGGAGACGGGGTTTCAGGACACCCATTACTTTACCCATGTCTTTAGCGGACTCTGCGCCAGTAGCTTCAATAGATTCAGTAATGATTTGTTTGATTTCATCTTCAGTGAGTTGTGTTGGCAGGTACTCTTGAATAATCCCTAATTCGAATGCTTCTTTTTGCGCAAGGTCGTCTCGACCTGCTTGCTCAAATTGCTGAATCGAATCACGAATCTGTTTGGTCATTTTGTCCATAATGGCAAGCACCATGGTGTCATCCAGCTCGATTCTCTCGTCGACTTCTTTTTGTTTAAAGGCAGCGGTGATCAATCGCAGTACGCCCAGACGTTCCTTATCTTTACTGCGCATGGCAGTTTTGACATCGTCATTAATGCGTTGTTTGAGTGCACTCACAGGCTTGGTATCAAGCAGGTTTTCTGGGGAGGTGATATCTGGTTTAAATCAAACCGTGGTTAGTAAAGGCGAACCCGTTTGTTTAATTCTTTCATGACCTTTTTCTGGTGACGCTTGACGGCTGCTGCTGCTTTGCGTTTTCTTACCTGCGTTGGCTTTTCATAAAATTCACGTTTGTGTACATCGGCCAGGGTGCCGGCTTTTTCACATGTGCGTTTGAACCGGCGCAATGCGATATCAAAAGGTTCGTTGTCTCTTACTCTTACTGATGGCATATAATTATCGTTCCTCACTAATTGTTTCTGGTAAATGGTTTCTGGTATTTGTTTCTGCTGTGCAAACATCGTCCAGCTCGACCGGAAAAGCCGGTAATTCTAGTGTCTGGGCGCAGAAATGCAATAATTATTAGCTAATTGTGGCTTATTTAGCGCTGTTATGGGGATTAAAAGTCAGAAAATGAGAAAACTTGAATGAAAATATTGGGATTGGAGACATCCTGTGATGAAACAGGAGTTGCACTATATGACACAGAAAGGGGTCTACTTGCCCATGCCCTGCATACTCAGATAGCACTACATGAGATCTATGGTGGCGTGGTGCCAGAACTTGCTTCCAGAGATCACGTACGCAGGATCATCCCACTGGTCAGGAAAGTATTGTCCGAAGCGGAGTTAGTGGGCAGTGATCTGGATGGAATTGCCTATACCGCAGGACCGGGTCTGATTGGTGCCCTGTTGGTCGGTGTCTCAGTAGGTCGAAGTATGGCCTATGGCTGGAATATTCCTGCCGTGGCGGTGCATCATATGGAAGGTCACTTGTTAGCGCCCATGCTGGAAGAACAAGCCCCTGAGTTTCCCTTTATCGCCCTGCTCGTTTCCGGCGGTCATACCATGTTAGTCAAGGTGGAAGACGTTGGCTGTTATGAGATTCTGGGCGAATCTCTGGATGATGCTGCAGGAGAGGCATTTGATAAAACCGCTAAATTATTAGGTCTGGGTTATCCCGGCGGGCCGGCATTGTCAGCGCTGGCAGAATCAGGAAACAAAGACAGATTTCGTTTTCCTCGACCCATGATCGATAGGCCAGGACTGGATTTTAGTTTCAGTGGCTTGAAAACATTTGCCGTGAATACCTATAAAAAAGAAGGCGATGATGAGCAGACTAAAGCAGATATCGCCTGTGCCTTTGTTGAAGCGGTGGTTGATACTCTGGGGATTAAATGTAAGCGGGCCCTCCAGCAAACCGGAATAAATACATTGGTGGCGGCAGGGGGTGTGAGCGCGAATACTCAACTGCGTAAAAGATTGAGAGAAATTTGTGATAAGGAAGGTGCAGAGGTGTTTTATCCAAGGCCTGAGTTTTGTACAGATAATGGTGCCATGATTGCTTATGCGGGGGCGTTGCGGTTACAGGCAGGGGCTGGTGAGGACTTGGGGTTTGAAGGGAGGGCCAGGTGGCCGTTGAGTGAGTTGTAATTTTTATCTATCAGTTTAGTTATGAGTATTTTTTAGTTTTCTTGTTTCGCCTTTTAGCGGCGAGGCACTTCTTTTTTGCTTGTCCAAAAATGAAGTGCCCAAGTAAAAAAGACACCCTGATATCAAGGCCTGCGGCTACCCTCGTCAGTCAGTAGTGCTCACGGGTACGCGGCTACATGACTCCTCGACTCTGTCTCCTGATTCGTTCTACCTCCTGCATCCATGCAGTCGTGTCATGAAGCCGCTTATCTGCAGTCTGACCTCCATGGATGGAGGAAATGCAAAAGGATTGTCGGGAACAATCCTTGCCTGTGCAGATACCCCTATCACTACTTCCTTCCTCGGCTTGATAAAAGGGGGATTGATTTTTTATTTGTTATTTAATGCCCGGTTCACGTACAAAATTTGTCACTGATGCAACTATTTATTGGCCTCATTTGTACACGGAGCCTTGAGTTTGTTTATTAATAACGTTGCTAGTTCTTGTGCTAATGCAATATCGGGAAGTTCGTTGGCTCCTGCGGAGAGGTTCTTAATCTCAAAATATTCAAATCCCTTTCTTGAATACCATTCATTTAGTTCGCTAATTACTGATTTCTGGGGATCAGATATTTGTACTATCTTATTGATTCCTAGACTCTCACATTTTTCCAAAATTTTGGATAAGTCATGGCCGAGTGACCTATTCTTAATTTTACTCTTAGAGACTCCCTTCAAAAGTAAAAATGCCTTTAATGATAGCTCGATAGAATGGCACACTAAGTAATATTTTACGGGTGAGAAGTTTCTACTCGAATCATGCGAACTGCTTGCTTCAAAAAAATCTTCTGCGTAATTTATAAAAAATAATGGACTTACGAAAAAATGCGCTGTTTCGGTTTTTAGAACATAGTCAGCCATGGTTTATTTTGCGCCGATTTTGTCTTCTTCGCCGCTGATTAATTTTTTGATATTTGGGGTGTGGCGCCAGAATAGGAGTATGGCCATGAGCATGTTGCTGGCGATGAACCAGGGTGAATCTAATATAAAGGCTGTGTAGAAGGGTGCTGTGGCGGCCGCAGTGAGTCCTGCCAGTGACGAATAACGAAAGATGACTGCCATTAGCAGCCATGTCCCCATGAATGCCAGTCCTAGTAACCAGTAGGTTCCAAACAGGACGCCAATCAGGGTAGCGACGCCTTTTCCGCCTTTGAATTTAAAAAATACGGGGAACAGGTGGCCGGTAAAGGCGGCTAATCCGATGCAGGCTAGAATCATATCCGGCGCATTCAGTAATTTACCAACGACTACCGGAATAACACCTTTCAGTACATCACCGGCGAGTGTGGGGATGGCGGCTTTTTTTCCGTATAGGCGTAATACATTGGTCGCGCCAGGATTATTTGAGCCATGG
Organism: uncultured Enterobacteriaceae bacterium; assembly: GCA_964504725.1. Lineage (GTDB taxonomy): Bacteria > Pseudomonadota > Gammaproteobacteria > Eutrophobiales > Eutrophobiaceae > SMWN01. The sequence goes on along the minus strand of CAZDFI010000018.1, from coordinate 4,302 downwards.
GTGCGGGGATCATCTAACCCTAACAATTTACAGACGACGACGGCAGATGAGACTGAGCCGAGCAGGTAGGCAAAAATGACGAGTGAAATATCCATTAGCATATGAGCATTGAAATCTGTCTTGCTTGACAGGTCAAGGGGATATCAGTTTAAGTAGCGTCAAATTTGAATGAAATAGATACCAAGACATGGACATTATTTATATAAACGACCTGCGTATTGAAACCATCATCGGTATATATGGTTGGGAACGTAAGACCAAGCAAACCGTGGTGCTTGATATTGAGATGGGTACGGATATTCGCAAAGCATCTGCAAGTGAGAACGTTGAGGACACCCTTAACTACAAATCTGTTGCCGAAAGATTATTTACGTTTGTGGGTGAAAGTGAGTTTGAATTAGTGGAAACACTGGCTGAGCAGATATCAGAGGTACTGTTGAATGAGTTCAATGTGCCCTGGTTAAGGTTGCGGGTAAATAAACAGGGTGCATTGAGAGGTGTTCGCGATGTTGGTGTCATCATTGAACGTGGTAACGGCTAATTCAAAATTATCAATCCATGTTGAATATTATTTGTTTTGGAGATTCTATCACCGAAGGTGGTGATGTTGACGAATCGAAAAGGTGGACGTCGATACTACAACCCTGGCTGGATGAGAAGTGGCCTGAGAGATATCAAGTAATTAATAAAGGCATAGGTGGAAATACCTCTGCGCAGGGTTTTGATAGAATCTATGATGATGTTTTACCATATTTGCCTGGTTTATTACTGGTGGAGTTTGGTTTTAATGACGCCAATGTTCAAGATTGGTCAATCCTGCCGCGTGTTGGCCTGAAGGAATTTGTCAGGAATCTCCGGGAGTTTCATCGAATCGCAACAGTCCATGAATCAAGCTGTGTCTATATTCTTAATCACACCATCGCTGAAGTTGAGGGAATACAAGGTAACGGGCTGAGTTACAATGAAAATTTGCTGCCTTATGACAAGGCGGTGATTGAGTTGGTAGAGGCGTTGGGCACCGAGAAAATCGATTTGCCCGGGATAATGGTATCAAGCGGTATCGATCTGGATGCGTTTTTGTCGGATGATAATTTGCACCTGTCTGTAACAGGGAATAAGCACTATGCGCAAATGGTTTTTGATGTGATTATAGAGAATAATTTTTATCAACCCTTTTAATGTACTGCCAACAAATCCCCGGAGGGGTCATATGAAATCAAGATTTTTGCAATTAATCGTTTTAGCGATGTGCCTCATATCAATTTCTGGGTGCGGAGTAATGGGAGCACTGGATTCCAGAAATCTGGCAGACAAGCTTGAGAGGTCGCTCACACATTACGCTTCTGCATTAAGATGGGGACGCCTTCGAGAGGCGGTAAGTTTTCATGTTACGCGGGATGGAAAAACTACTGAAGTAAATCTTGATCGTATTGAACAATTCAGCGTTACGAGTTTTGAAATTATTTCAAAAGAGGTTATTCCCAGTTCAGAAAAAGAGGGCATAACCGAAGCGATCATTATTGGTGAGATGAAATATTTTCATAAAGAGCAGGGCACTATCAGAGAATTAGATTTGACCCAGATCTGGTGGTACAACAGAGAAATAAATACGTGGTTGATTGAAACGGATTTCCCAGAGTTTAAATAAACCAGTATTTAAGTAACCCGGCTAAAATGATAGCTGACTCACGATTCACCGGAGCAACTTTACCAGTCCCTGATGAATTTGCGTTAAAGTTGAGTCAAAACTTACGAGAAAAAATACGACTAGCCATACTGGAAAATAATGGTTCGATTGGCTTCGAACAATACATGCAAATGGCATTGTATGAACCGGCATTGGGTTACTACAGTGCTGGCTCAAGCAAATTTGGTGAACAAGGCGATTTTATTACTGCACCAGAACTATCCTCCATATTTTCTCGTTGTCTTGCCAAACAATGCCAACAGGTATTATCAGAAATCTCCTCAGGCTGTATCCTCGAGCTCGGTCCTGGTACCGGTGTGATGGCAATAGATATCCTGCGGGAACTTGAGCGAAATAATGTCCTCCCAAAGATTTATTACATGCTAGAGCCAAGTGCAGACTTACGTCAGAGACAACAACAGCGCGTTAAAATTGAGATACCTCATCTCAAAGAACGGATTATATGGCTTGAGCATCTCCCTGAAAAAATGATAGAAGGTGTTATTTTGGCGAATGAGGTCATTGATGCGATGCCCGTGAAGCGCATTGTGTTTGATCACGAGATAGAAGAATACGCTGTTACTTGTGAATCAGAATCAAGTGGTCAAACCAGATTTCAATGGGTTAATAAAGAGTTTGATCAGGAAACCATGAACATTGTGCAAGAATTGCTGAATACGTTGAAGGAAACCTTGCCAACACCTTATACAACGGAGATCAATTTTTATCTCAAGCCATGGTTAAACTCATTAAATGATATTCTGGATAAAGGACTTATCCTGATTTCTGATTATGGCTATCCTCGCCAGGAATTTTTTCATCCGCAAAGGCATGCAGGCACATTAATTTGCCACTATCGACACCACGCGCATGATGATCCCTTTCTATATCCTGGGTTGCAGGATATTACCGCTTCGGTAGATTTTACGGCTGTCGCAGAAGCTGCTGTCGACATAGGTTTGCATGTTTCAGGGTTTACCACACAGGCACATTTTTTAATTGCGTGTGGGTTGGACGAGATTATCTCTGATCATGATAGTGATGATGTGGCAAAGAAAGTTGAGATAACACATCAAGTCAGCAGATTAACCATGCCAGGTGAAATGGGTGAAAAATTTAAATTTATCGGCTTGACTAAATCACTCGATATTCAATTAAAAGGTTTTGATTTTATTGATCAAAGGGCTCGCCTGTAAGACATGAAAAAAACCATTTTAGTCGTGCAATTATTTTTATTTATTTTTTCCGCAGTTGGCTGTGGCCGTGAAATAAAACCCGACCAGGATCCGCTGGAAAGGGAATTCAGTGTAGAGTCATTAACCAAGAGTGATATTGATAATGTACTGGATATTCATGTTCATGAAGCCCGCAAATTATTACGCGAACTTATGGTGAAGCTTTATAAAAGAAATCCAATTCAATTAAAAAAATCTCCCTTTGACGATATTGATAAAAATGTATCGCGTGTATTCGATAAACATCACGACTGGTCGTTTAAACAATTGGACTACAAGGAAAATGTCGATGCGATAAAGATGACGTTTGATGATAACTATCAGGGAGATCGGGTTTTCTCGTTTATTGTTGGTTTGTCCTCTATGCTGATGGCGTCCTATGGCGATAAAACTGATTTTTACATGCTGGATAAAGTCGATGGCCAGACGTTATATAACAGTGCCCGTAATATTGAGATAGCCGTATGGAAATTAAGTCATAATAAAAATGAACACGGACATCTATTTCTTTACAGCAATTCATTGCCAGGTGAGGAAGAGTATCTGAGTTATGAACGACTGTTTGGTAAACTTATCGCAATTCAGGATACAATGGCTATCATTATGGAGAGCAAGAACAAGCGGCTCATTAAGAAAGTACTTCAAAATATGGCAACTGCAGTTTTCCTACCCATATAGTTCACGCTTCCTCCTCTGTTTAAAATTATTATCTAAAAATATCCTGGGCAAAAAACTTGGATCTTCTACATCTCATTTTACTAGGCCTGGTTCAGGGACTCACAGAATTCCTGCCAGTTTCAAGTTCAGCACATTTGATTTTGTTACCGTTAATCACAGCTTGGCAAGATCAAGGTCTGGCACTGGATGTCGCAGCGCATTTTGGCACATTAGTTGCGGTTATTATTTATTTTCGACAGGACATAAATAATATAGTTACTGCAGGCATCAAATCATTGCCATGGCAAAATAATAATCTTGATGCCCGCATGTTCTGGTTTTTAGTCATTGCGACGATTCCTGTGTCAGCGGTCGGCTTCCTGGGCCATGATTTTATCTCAGAATATTTTCGAGATCCGCTTATCATAGCAGCTGCAACAATCTCGTTTGGACTCTTGCTTTGGTGGTCAGATGTGAAAGGCAAGAAAGATCGTGATGATAAAACTTTGTGTTTTCAAGATATTATCTGGATAGGACTCGCCCAGGTATTGGCATTAATTCCCGGTACATCAAGATCAGGTATTACAATGACTGCCGGGTTAATGCTTGGTCTTAACAGAAAAACAGCAGCACGGTTTTCTTTCCTTCTATCAATTCCTGTGATATTTCTTGCGGGGTGCTATGAAACCCTGGGCCTCATCAGGACAGGGGCTGCTGCTGATG
>CAZDFI010000017.1:24435-34786 GCA_964504725.1 uncultured Enterobacteriaceae bacterium | reverse complement strand
CGAAACGGAACAGGTTTGCGCATGCGTGATAAGATTAAAGTCGAAGAAAAGAACATTAAAGCAGTGAGTGCATAAGTAGGGAAAATTATGTATTTAAAGCAACAATACAGATGTAAGCCCATCGTGTTTACTGCTTTCGCTTTTTTGCAAATGTTGTTGCTTGGGCATCTACTTACAATTGATATTGTTTATGCCCTATCGTTTGCTGTGGTTTTCGGTATCCCTGTATCAGTGATATGTCACAGCATTTTGCAAAGCCAGCTTTCAATAAACATACGTATGGCTATTGCTATGACTGCGGTAGGTGGCTTTGGTATGTTACTCGCCTGTTTGCTTGAGACAGGGCCATTAGGATTATCTGGTCTGGTCGATATGTGCCAGGCTATATCCTCCTCTTCCTCTTTATTTAGCCCGGATTGGGTGTGGAAACGCTTTATGTTAACGCCATGGATGTATATGGGTATGGTGTTGGGCTGCAACCTGGGTATGTGGTTGCTCGATAATCCAGAAAATACGCAAACGCAATCAAATTTAAAGCATTTAATGTTATATGGATCATGTAATGTCGGCATGTTCCTGGGTATGTTTTTGTTTGAACATATCGCAATATTACTGACTGTACACACAAATTTCTCCAATAGCCCACCATTGATGGTCAGCATGATGTTATTGGGCATGTTGTTTGGAATGATCCTGTTTTTATCAATTGTGTCACGTGCGTTAGATATTCATCGTTGGTCAGAAATACATTCAGGATGTCAAAGCCAGATATAAATATGATCGAGCTAAGCGAAACCATTGATATTCAACCCATACTGTTAAGTTTGAAGCTTGCATCTATTACAGTATTAATATTGTTATTGATCTGCCTTCCTTTATCCTGGTGGTTAGCCCATACAAATGCGCGTATTAAAGTATTAATACAAACTATCACTGCATTACCCCTGGTGCTGCCCCCAACTGTTTTGGGTTTTTATTTGTTACTAATGTTAGGCCAGCAAGGTCCATTAGGGCGGTTATGGATGAATTGGTTTGGTGAGTCTTTGGCATTCAGTTTTAAAGGACTAATTGTGGCATCAGTCTTATATACAATGCCATTCGTTTTACAACCATTACAGGCCACATTCTCTCAAATCGACATGCGATCATTAGAAGCATCCTGGTGCATGGGATCTTCGCGAATTAAATCTTTTTTTACCATTGTATTACCTCAGGCACGCGTAGGATTAATCACAGCCATCGTATTAGGGTTTGCACATACGATTGGTGAATTCGGTGTTGTATTAATGGTGGGTGGCAACATACCTGCAGAAACACAGGTAATTTCGATTGCTATTTACGAACAAGTTGAAACATTAAATTATCAATCTGCTCACATATTATCCGCAGGGCTCTTGATATTTTCTTTTATTGTATTAAGCGTTGTGTACAGTTCCAATCGACGTTGGCAAATGGTTTTAAACTAATGTTAAATCTATCGATTGATATCAGTTTTAAACGAAAAGCATTTAATTTAAATGCAAAATTGGACTTGTTTGACATTGATACGACAGTTTTAATTGGACCTTCTGCCAGTGGCAAGTCAACTTTACTTCGAATAATAGCCGGGTTAGAAACACCACAGACAGGTCGTATCGTTTATGGTGACGATATCTGGTTTGATAGTCGCTATAAAATTAATATTCCTCCTCAACAACGAGACATCGGCTATGTCTTTCAGGATTATGCATTATTTGAATATATGACAGTGGCTGAAAATATTGCATATGCACTACCAAATGAAAAAAATGAAAATATAATTAATTATTGGTTACAAAAAGTACAGATGAATGACGTGGCACACACGTATCCCAAAAAACTATCTGGTGGCCAACAACAACGTGTTGCAATAGCTCGGGCGTTGGCACAGGAACCCAGGCTCTTATTAATGGATGAGCCTTTTGCAGCTTTGGATTTCACCCTACGTAAAGCTTTGCAACGGGAATTATTATCACTACTGAAAGAAGTCAAATGTCCTACATTAATTGTGACACACGATATAAACGAAGCCCGTTATTTAGCCGATAAAGTCGCAGTAATGTCTAATGGAAAGCTACTTGTATTTGATGATCCAAAAAATATTTTTTCCAGCCCGGGAACAATCCAAGTGGCAAATGCGCTTGGTTGGAGAAATATTCTACCAATAGAAAAGAGAAAGGGAGCTTATATAAGTGGATCATGGGGGAGTATCCGGTTTGAAAATTCAATAGGTACACATGTAACTCACATCGCAATTCGACCAGAACATATTCGTTTTTGTAAACAGGGCGAATGTGGACTGAGAGCAGAAGTGACCAGGGTAAAGGATATGGGTGCCATACGTATAGTAGAATTGATGCTGAATGATCAATATCCCTTATCAATGCATTTACCATGGAACAAACCTGTACCGATCACTGATTGTAGTGTACAGACCTTACGTATAGAGCTACCTCTTCAGCATATTCAAACTCTTTATGATGAAAATTTGATTAATGCTGATTATGAAGATAGTTTAGTTAGTGAAACTACAGATATGCAAGATGCATTACTGAAATTCAATTAAAGAAATAATTATCATGAAAAAGCTTTTAATAGTTTTAATTACATACTTATTAATTACCCCATGTGTGTCGTATGCAACTAGCGCTAATCAATTATTAAAACTCGCTGTCGCCAGTAATTTTCGAACAGCAGCTATCGAAATAGCAAATATTTTTACATCTGAAACTGGCAATGAAATTATTATTAGTAGTGCATCAACCGGAAAGCTTTATGCGCAAATAATTAATGGAGCCCCTTTTGATATATTTCTGGCTGCAGATGAATCAACGCCTATACACCTCGAGAATAAAAATTTAACGGTCGACGGTTCACGCTTCACCTATGCGTATGGTCGTTTAGTGCTGTGCAGTCTGGATTTAAAACAATTAATTAATCCGGAACTATACGTTGCAAACTTTGAGAAATTCAACAAAATTGCTATAGCAAATCCAAAACTTGCACCTTATGGTGCTGCAGCACTTGAAGTACTGAAAAATCTTAATTTATACGAAAGTGCTGTTAATAAATTAATTTATGGAGAAAATATTAATCAAGCTTTTCAATATGTTGCAAGTGGATCTGCCGATATCGGTATAGTGGCTTTTTCTCAAGTCAAAAGTTATCATACCGATATCGTTAGTAGCTACTGGGTTATTCCTGATAATTTATATAAGCCAATTCCTCAGCAAGCAGTATTGTTATCACGCGCCAAGGATTCAAAAATTGCCTATGAATTTTTAAGCTTTATGAAAGGCGCATTAGCGAAGAAAATTATGGAAGAAAATTATGGCTATTATGTAGAAACAGGTGATAAATCAACTGATTTGGACAAAAATGCATCTTAAAATAATCTTGAAATGATATAGAAAAGTAGAAAATGCTGGTTACTTACGATCCAACTTTAGTAATTCTTTCAGTTATTCTTGGAATGCTGGGTGCCTACACTTGTTTTGAATTAACAGCTAAAGTTATAAATCAAGGTGTAGCCACTCATAAAGGTCTTCTCATTTGTGCTGCACTTGCTATTGGTGGTGGTATCTGGTCTATGCATTTCGTTGGCATGCTTGCTCTCCGTCTTCCTGTTACTATCCAATATGATGTTCTACTGACATTAATTTCAGCATTTGTTGGAATATTAATGACAGGAATCTCATTGTTTTTACTTACCACCGTTCGTATAAACAATCTTAATTTGATATTACCTGGTTTAATTATGGGGTGTGGTATATCTAGTATGCATTACATTGGCATGAGTGCAGTGAGAGGGAATTGTGGAATTAGTTACACTTTGTGGTTAGTAACTTTATCAATAGTTGTGTCAATCATCGCATCTTATGGAGCACTGTGGTTCGCATTGCGTTTGAAAATACATTCCCGAAAATTCATTGCATCTATTGTTATGGGTCTGGCTATATCTGGAATGCATTATACGGGTATGGTTGCTGCCACCTTTACGACTGTAGAATTCCTTATAGAATATTCTGGCCCCATTGTAAATCCATATACATTAGCAATTGTAGTATCGTTCGCCACATTTTTAATTATCGGGTTCACTCTATTAACATTAGTGCCTGATAATAATTCAAATAATACAGATGACTATTCAGATGTCAATATCGAGAAACATTCGTCTAGCGTTAATATAAAAGGAATGCAATTTAAGAAACTTCCTGTTTTGAAAGACAGAAAGACTGTATTTATAGATTATGAAAAAATCACCAGCATCAAAGCAAATGGACATTACACGACAATTTATACAGAGGAAAAAGAATACTTTTGTTCATTTTCATTAACAAAATTATTAGAAATATTGGATCCGGATTTGTTTTTACGCGTACATCGTAGCTATGTTATCAATTTTAATTATGCTGAGGCATTTGAGCGAGTAGATGATCACGGTACTTTAGTTTTGAAAAGTGAAGTAAATAAATTCGTGCCGGTCAGTCGAAGTAAAGTAGCAGAGTTGAGGAGAACGCTGGGTATCTGACAATATTTTTACCTGTATCAAATCTTTTATATTAAAAAAACAATCGATATTGCCTATTAGCGCCTCAAGATCTTTGGCAACTAACTGTTTCCCTGAATCTTTTTTAATTCTGCTGTAATTAACGTCATATTTAGCCCATCTAGTGTAAAAAAACACACCATTCGTGATACTTCTTCTTTATTCGTGCATTTTCGTCGAATTTGCAATACAACAAAATATATCCTTCATTTTGTTAAAGCTAGTATGTTTTTATTCACACACAAATAGGTAAGGAAATTTGCATAATTAATCCTTGAACAAAAATTTAATTTTAATTTTTTAAACTTAAGAGAGGCGGCTGATGAGCGATCTAATAAGTGAGAGAAAAGTATTCCCTATTTCCAATTCCAGGGTAAAGGGATACACACACCCCGGCAAGGGCCGGCAAAAAGGACGATATCGTGCCAGAGGTCGACTCGTAGAACCAGACTATCTGCAAGAAATACAAACTATCCTTGGTGATAAGCCACGGGATCGTTACCATTTAATAGACTACTTGCATTTATTGCAGGACAATTATGGCTATTTAACGACACAGCATTTGACGGCACTCGCACGTGAGATGGGTCTGTCGCTGGCCCAGGTTCATGAGGTAGCCAGTTTTTACTCCCAATTTATTTTAGTTAAAGACGACGAAGAGTTGCCGTCTAAAATAGTAGTGCGTGTCTGTAACAGCTTGACCTGTGAGTTAAAAAAATCACAGCAATTGCTTGAAGATTGCAAAAGCATGTTTGGAACAGACGCGTTGGTCATTAGTGCCCCCTGTATGGGACGTTGTGAATGTGCACCGGTAGCCTCTGTCAATAAACATCATATCGAGCACGCTTCAGTCGACACCATTGGAAAGACAATTGACGTAAAGAACTTCGATCCGGTCATCCCTTTATACAAGGATTTCGATGATTATGTCGCAGAGGGTGGCTATAAGTTGCTTGAGTCTTGCCTGAATGGTGAATCAGATCGGGAAAAGATCATTGAAACTCTATCTGATGCGAAGTTGCGTGGTCTCGGCGGTGCTGGCTACCCAGCCGGGCGTAAATGGGCCTCAGTACTAAAGCTGCCAAAGCCAAAGATGCTTGCAGTGAACTTCGATGAAAGCGAAATGGGCACCTTTAAGGATCGCTATTTCGTAGAACGGGATCCGCATCGGATGTTGGAAGGTATATTACTAGCTGCCTGGACTTGTGGCACGTATCAAGCATACATCTATCTACGTGACGAATATCATCACATTCGTGAGATCCTTGAGGTAGAAATTGCAAAACTGGATGCGGCGGGACTCACCAAACATTGCCGCATATTCATGTCACGGGGAGCCGGTGCCTATGTTTGTGGTGAACGCTCAGCGATGTTGGAATCCATTGAAGGCAAACGTGGTTATCCTCGTCTTAAAGATCCACGTACTACTGTGGTCGGTTTATTCGGTATACCAACACTCATTAATAATGCAGAAACACTTTATTGGGTAAGAGATATTGTCGAGAAAGGGCCGGATTGGTTTTCGAACCAGGGGACGAACGGTCGTCCATGCCCACGTGCTTTTTCTGTTTCCGGACGAGTCAATGAGCCGGGTGTCAAACTTGCACCTGCCGGGATTACCATGCAACAACTTATCGATGATTATTGTGGTGGCATGCAGGAAGGACAAAACTTTAAGGGCTATTGCCTGGGTGGATCAGCGGGCGGTATTTTGCCAGCGTCCATGGCTGATATTCCCCTTGATTTCGATACCCTGGAGGAATACGGCTGTTCTATTGGTTCAGCTGCTATCACCGTATTCTCTGACCAGGATCCGATCAAAAAGATTGTACGCAATTTAATGTTGTTTTTTGAAGATGAGTCCTGTGGTCAATGTACGCCCTGTCGGGTCGGTACAGAGAAGGCCGTCAAACTCATACAGCAGGATGTTTGGGACGAATGCCTCCTGAATGATCTGTGCGATGTCATGGAAGATGCCTCGATCTGTGGGCTAGGACAGGCCGCCCCCGCGCCGATTCGGACCGCGATGAAATATTTTCGCGACGAACTGGAATTAAGGTAACAAAATCAACATTAAAAAATCGGAAGGGTTCTATCATGACTGTGAGTGAAAAAATTTATCGGGATGATGTGTATTTCACCATTGATGGTGAAGATGTCATCGCATCACCTTATGAAACAATTTTACAAGTAGCGAAACGCCAGGGTAAAGCAATCCCTAATCTATGCAATAAGGAGAGTGCCGGTTATCGACCTGATGGCAATTGTCGTTCTTGCATGATTGAAATCGAGAGCAGCGGTCTGGAAGTATCCTGTCGTTGGAGGCCACAGCCGGGGATGAAGGTGTTGACAGATTCGCCACGGGCGCGGAAAGCACGTGAATCGGTATTCGAATTATTGCTTGCCGATCAGCCGCCACGAGATCAGGCCAGAGATCCTGATTCCAAGTTTTGGTATTGGGCAGAAAAAATAGGTGTGACCAGCAGCCGTTACCCCAAGCGTGAATTACCAAAAACAGATCGCAGTCATCCGGGTATCGCCGTGAATCTGGATGCCTGCATCCATTGCAAACTTTGCATCGTCGGTTGTAGTGAAGTCCAGGGGCACGATGTCATTGGACTGCATGGTCGGGGCATCCATGCCAAGATTGGTTTTGATTTTGATGATCCCATGGGTGACAGTACCTGTGTTGCTTGCGGTGAATGTGTACAGGCATGTCCGACCGGTGCCCTGATGCCGGCGAGTCAGCTCAATGATGAACAGGTCTTGACGAATTTACCTGACAGCAAGGTTGACAGCGTTTGTCCGTATTGTGGCGTAGGCTGTCAAGTCACCTATAACGTAAAAGATAACAAAATTCTTTATGTTGATGGCCAGGATGGCCCCGCCAATCAAAATCGATTGTGTGTAAAAGGACGTTTCGGTTTTGATTACGTCACGCATCCACACCGTTTAACGACTCCGTTAATCCGGCGTGAAGATGCGCCAGCTAAGAGTGCTGATATCAAAATTGATCCAGCCAATCCCTACGAGTATTTCCGGGAAGCGAGCTGGGAAGAAGCCCTGGAGGTCGCTGCCGGTGGATTGAAACGCATACGCGATGAGGTCGGCAGTCAGGCACTGGCTGCTTTTGGATCGGCTAAATGCAGCAATGAAGAAGCTTATCTCACCCAAAAACTGGTGCGGACGGGTTTTAAGAATAACAATATTGACCATTGCACGCGGCTTTGTCATGCCTCCTCGGTAGCGGCACTACTGGAAGGCATAGGCTCCGGCGCGGTGACCGCGCCATTTACGGCAGTTTTGGATGCCGATGTGGTTATTTGCATCGGCGCAAACCCGGTGGAAAACCATCCAGTGGCCGCGACCTATTTTCGAAACGCCGCGGACTTTGGTGCGACATTGATCGTGATGGATCCCAGACGCAATGAACTGGCCAGGCATGCAACTCATTACTTGCCGTTCAAGCCAGGCACTGATGTCGCCTTATTAAATGGCATGCTCTATACCATTGTTCGTGAGGAACTGTATAACAAGCGTTATATCGAACAGTACACCGAAGGTTTTGAAGGCTTCAAGTTACATATTGAAGATTATTCACCTGAGAAGATGGCGCCTGTTTGTGGTATCGATGCAGATACCATTCGTACTGTGGCCAGAAAATACGCGACTGCACATCGTTCTATTATCCTCTGGGGCATGGGGATTTCTCAATCTGTGCACGGCACCAATAATGCGCGTTGTCTGATTGCCCTAGCATTGTTAACGGGCCATGTGGGACGACCAGGAACAGGCTTACATCCACTGCGTGGTCAAAATAACGTCCAGGGGACATCAGATTGTGGTCTGATCCCGTTTGTTTTTCCCGATTATCAGGCGGTGAATGATGATGAAGCACGCGGCAGGTTCGAAAATCTCTGGAAGGCCGAGCTCGATCCAAATCCAGGTCTCACCGTGGTCGAGATCATGCATGCAGCACATGATGGTGACATCAAAGGCATGTATATCATGGGTGAAAACCCGGCTATGTCCGACCCAAATATTCAGCATGTACGAGAGGCATTTGCAAAGCTCGATCATCTGGTGGTGCAAGAAATCTTCCTGACTGAGACGGCGGCCTTTGCCGACGTCATATTACCGGCGACTGCCTGGCCTGAAAAAGAAGGTACCGTAACGAATACCAACCGTCAGGTGCAGATGGGACGGAAAGCGTTAAAGGCACCCGGTGAGGCGCGTCCTGATTGGTGGATATTGCAAGAGATAGCACGTGGTTTAGGGCTGGATTGGAACTATGACAGCCCGAAGGATGTTTATAACGAGATGCGTCAGTGTATGCCTTCAATAGAAAATATTCCCTGGGAACGATTACTAAACGAGAGAGTCGTGACTTATCCCTGTACGGGTGATGATGATCCAGGTCAGGATATCGTCTTTGAAAAAGGTTACCCAACGGAAAACGGGCGGGGTTTGTTCGTACCTGCCATCATCACACCAGAAGATGAAGAACCAGATGATGACTATCCTATGATCCTGAGTACAGTCACCAACCTGGAACATTGGCACACCGGGGCGATGACACGTCGCTCAGATGTATTGGATGATCTGGAACCTGAGGCCTATGCGATGCTTTCAAGTTTCGACATGCAGCGCTTACAGCTTGAACCGGGTGATATGGCTTGTGTTACAACACGCCGGGGATCGATTGAAATGAAGATCCGCCTTGATGCCAGAGTTCCAGAAGGCAGCATCTATATGCCATTTTGCTGGACCGAAGCACCGGCAAACCTTCTCACCAGTGATGTGTTAGATCCGATTGGCAAAATACCGAGTTCCAAGTTCTGCGGTGCACGCGTGGAAAAAGTGGATGCTGTAGCTTAGTCCAAGATGGATAAGCAGGTCAGTCCAGTTAGCAAGCAATAAAGAATAGCTTTGCTCCTCCTCTACTTCCGGATCGCTGCGGATGATGCGGTCTGGAAGATATTAATCTATTAGGAAACTATAATAATGATGAATACCGTTAAACAGATAGTCGGTGATGACCAAAGGCCATTGTACACCATTGAACCTGAGGCCACTGTACAGGCGGCGATCACCATTATGTCGAGTGAAAAAATCAGTGCCATACCTGTCGTTGAAGATGAAAAAATGGTCGGGATTATTTCAGAAAGGGATTATGTGAGGAAGATTGCATCACAAAAAATTCCTGCGTGGTCTGTGAAGATCCATGAAATCATGACTAAAGAGGTTATTACAGTAGCCAAAGATGATCCGATAAAACATTGCATGACACTCATGACTGAAAACCGGATTAGGCATTTACCTGTTATGGAGAATGAAAAGCTAATAGCAATAATATCTATTACAGATGTTGTTAGATTATTAAATAAAGAAACTGCTAATGAGATGGCCGAATAAAATATTGAATTAAGTGTTTCCATGTCAGGATTAACGTTAAAATCTATTTTTATATCATAACAATTCGGAAAAGAAGATGACTGCAAAAATTATTGATGGCAAAGCAATATCCAAAGATGTCAGATCGGAATGGAAAGAACATGTAAAACAACTGAAAGAGCAGGGCATTCAGCCCGGCCTGGCTGTAATTATTGTGGGCGAAAACGCAGCATCACAAGTTTATGTGCGTAATAAAATAAAGGCATGTGACGAAGTTGGTCTCAATTCAGTGGTATACGAACTTCCAGCAAATATAAGTGAGAAGGAATTATTGCAGAATATTCAGGCGCTTAATGATGATACTGATATCCACGGCATTCTTGTGCAGTT
>CAZDFI010000017.1:6543-24425 GCA_964504725.1 uncultured Enterobacteriaceae bacterium | reverse complement strand
TATTGATGACAAAAAGATACTGCAGAATATTGCCATCGATAAAGATGTCGATGGTTTCCATTTATACAATATGGGGGCATTAATGTTGGGTAATATGATATTCCCACCTTGTACTCCATATGGTATCCAATGTTTACTTGAACGACTTGATATCCCAGTAGAAGGGCAACACGCTGTCGTGGTAGGCAGAAGTAATATTGTCGGTAAACCGATGGCTCTTATGCTGTTACACATGAATGCGACAGTCACTATATGTACATCAAAAACACGTGATCTTAAACATTTCACTAAACAGGCCGATATCCTTGTTGTCGCAACTGGCAAACCACAAATGATTACAGGTGATATGGTTAAACAAGGTGCGGTTGTCATAGATGTGGGGATTAATAGACTTGATGACGGCAAACTTGTTGGTGATGTTGATTTTGAGTCCGTTAAAGAAATAGCGGGCTATATCACACCAGTTCCAGGTGGCGTGGGCCCGATGACCATAACAAAATTAGTCGTCAATACCATTCAAGCAGCTGAAAGGTCAATGAACCTGGAAACGGGGGAGCCTTCTGTGAAGGATAGAGTCCGCAATCATAATTTCTAATTTTTATTAGAAGTACTTTTGCTCATGGCAAATCTAAAAATATGGACATGCATTGGAACCATCATTAATACGCCACATACGACCATTGCAATATAATAATACCCAAATTTGAATTGCTCAGGGGTGAAGCTTAAATCAGTGAACCACTCAACCAGGCATAAAGCCGCAAGAACAGCGCCAAGTAAATCTAGAATGATGAGATGAATCGGCATCTTAAATTTTTTATCGTTGTTCATGTCATAATCTCTATCAAGCAAAAAAGAAGTGCCTCGCCATGACGTACATGGATGTAATAGTGCTGCGGGTGCAGGACGACATGCAAGGAAGCATAAGTTTGGCGGGAGATAGGACATCGGGAGCCATGTACAGAAGCAGTGAAAGGCGACAAATCGTCAAGATAGACGATTTGCACGACAGCATGTCGCCGTAGGTGAGGTACAGGGAAGTACCGAGTGAAACCACTACCTAACATTCCCAATATTCTCCCCCATCACAATCACCTTATCTGCCACCATCCCATCAGTCCATTGCATAACACCTTTTGGAAATAAAAGTATCACCGATGATCCCATATTAAATCGACCCATCTCCTGACCCTGTTCTAATTTAACATCATCATCTGAATATTGTGTGTCACTAATGATTTTGTCTCTGGCAGGTGTGATTTGACCCGCCCAGACAGTTTCCATGCTACCAACATTCAGTGCCCCGACCATGACGATGGCGATGGGGCCAATGTCGGTATTAAAAATATTAATCACGCGTTCGTTTCTTGCGAGTACCGCATCTACCACACGCAAGGTGTGTGAGTTCACCGCGAATAATTTACCTGGGACATAGATCATTCTGCTGAGTTGTCCTGACATCGGCATGTGAATACGGTGATAATCTTTGGGTGAAAGATAAAGTGTGGCAAATGTACCGCCAGAAAACATGCTAACGAGTTCATCTTCTACCAATAAATCTTTCAGGGTATATGATTTACCTTTGGCCTGGATAATGGTGTCCTCATCATTATTTTCATGGGTAATATTACCGACCTGACTAACGGCACCATCTACCGGACACAGGATGGAATGGTCATCTAATATTAAAGGTCTTGCTTCGGATGAAAGTTCCCGGGTAAAGAATGTATTAAAACTGGAATAGCTTTCAGGATCCGGGTTTAGCGCCAATGACATATCCACATCGAATATACTGATAAATAATTTGATTAAATTATTTTTAAACCATGGTGTTTCACAGCGGGTGATTTTATACACCAGACTCGTCAAGAAATGTTGCGGGATAAAATATTGTGGCAGAACCTTTAGTTTGTCCCAAAAATTCGCGTATTGATTATTGTTTTTCATATATAAATAGAAGCTAGTGATGATGTTCGTGTGATTTAGTTGAATCAGATCGTTTTACCATGGCGTCAAAAGTATGTGTTTTATTCCCTTTATCACCCCCTTTAAATATTAGTTTGATTGAGGTGAGTCTACCTTCACGCATTGGTGATGTTGGATTAAACATCATTAGATGAAAACCACCAGGAGTGAAGGAAAAAGTGGAATACTGGGCAATGATAATTTCATTTTGTTGCTGCATTTTTGCCACGCCGTTTTCAATTTGGCTTTGATGAAATTCTATGCGTTCATAATCGTCACTTTCTGCAGCGAGAAGAATCAACTCTTTATCGGATGAATTCTCAATATCCAGATAACCTGCCATTACTTTGATGGTGGGTGGTGCTTCACGGATCCACGCATTCTGTACTGTAATATTTTCACATGCAGAAGCATGAGTAAGGGGAAATAGAACGAGAAAAAATGATATGATAATTAAATTGCCTGATTTCATTTGCATGTAAGCTTGAATCTCCTTTAACCCCCTCCAGGAAAGCCGATATAATACACGCTGAGACGAAATCAGACATACATGGATTTCATGACTGTTTTGAGAATTCAGACCCCGCAAATGGCGGGGTTTCGCTTGTATAGTGATGGTGTGAAGTAACACACAGGTGTAAGTTAATTATGAGTCGTTGATACGTGTTTTGGAGCCAATTCGGGTAGGAAAGTTGAATGGAAAGCTTTTTAGGACTGTATAACTACTGGGTCGCTATCGCACTGATGATGATGGGTTTTTACATCGTCATCGCCAATAGCAATTTAATTAGAAAACTCATCGGTTTGAATATTTTTCAAGTCTCTGTATTTATTCTATTTATTTCAATGGGTTACCTCACGGGTGGCACAGCCCCTATCTATTCAGAGGCCTACACTGAATATTCAGCTCCATTACCTCATGTCTTGATTCTGACAGCCATTGTCGTTGGTATCGCAACCACAGCGCTTGGTCTGGCGTTGACGATTCGTATCTATCAGGCATACGGCAGTATTGATGAGGACGAAATTAACGAGATGGACCAGAGCTAATGGACACGCATTCGTGATTTCACAGCATTTGCCCGTATTGCAGGTTGTCGTTCCTTTATTATTCGCACCGCTATGCGTGTTATTGCGTCGGCATAACCTGGTCTGGAGTGTTGTTCTACTCACTTGCTGGGCTAGTTTTGCCATTGCCACGCTTCTTCTACAGCAAGTGCTTTCCAGCGGTGAGATTATCTATGCAATCGGTGGGTGGGCAGCACCCTGGGGGATTGAATATCGTCTGGATATTCTGAATGCCTTTGTATTATTAATCATTACGGGGATCGCTTCTATTGTAATGTTATTTGCACGTGAAAGTGTGCACAGGGAAATCTCAGAAGACCGCATCTATCTTTTTTATACGGCTTATCTCCTGCATTTAACGGGTTTATGTGGCGTTGTTATTACCGGCGATGCTTTCAATATGTTTGTCTTCATTGAGATAGCGTCATTGTCTTCTTATGCAATGATCAGTGCTGCTAAGGAAAGACAGGCATTATTGGCTGCTTATCGTTATTTGATACTGGGTACGGTAGGGGCGACATTCATTCTGATTGGCATTGGACTGCTTTATGTGATGACCGGGACATTGAATATCGCTGATATGTCGGAACGTATTCGAGATGTGCAGGATACACGCACCATTGTCACTGCATTCGCGTTTTTTACCGTGGGAGTCTGCATCAAGTTTGGTTTGTTTCCTCTGCATTACTGGTTACCCAATGCATATACTTATGCTCCCTCGGTAGTTTCTGCATTCTTGTCGGGAACGACCAGTAAAGTATTTATTTATGTCTTGCTCAGATTTCTGTTTATTATTTTCGGCGCAGACTATGCATTTGATTTGATGTTACTTGATCGTATTTTGATGGTGGTAGCTTTATTAGCCATCTTCAGTGGTTCACTGGCAGCTATTTATCAAGACAATATTAAAAAGATGTTGGCCTATTCCAGCATTGCCCAGATTGGTTATATGATTTTGGGGATCAGTCTGGTTTCAGTGACAGGACTCATGGCAGGTATATTACATCTGTTCAACCATGCTTTAATCAAGACGGCCTTGTTTATGACTGTGGCATGTCTCTTCTTTCGTTTTGACTCAGTTTCACTCAAAGACTTAAAAGGTGTTGGACGGCAAATGCCGTGGACGACGATGGCGTTTGTCATCGGCGGATTGAGTTTGATCGGCACACCATTGACGGTTGGTTTTATTAGTAAGTGGTACTTGATAGTCGCTGCTCTGGAAAAAGACTGGTGGTGGTTGGCTGCATTAATCTTGTTAGGTTCAATCCTGGCCGTTATTTATATCTGGAAGGTCGTCGAAGTTATTTATTTCCAAAGCGTTACGGAGGAGCAACCGGTTAAATTTAAAGAAGCACCATTATCGATGTTAATTCCAGTGTGGGTAATTATTTTCGCAAATATTTATTTTGGCGTTAATGCTTCATTGACTACAGGGATCGCACAACAGGCAGCTGTTTATTTAATGGGAGGGCAATAAAGCGATGCTGATTGAAGCGGCAATACTGATACCTGCGGTCGGTGCTGTATTGATAGGTTTATCAGGTCGTCACCCTAATCTCCGTGAAGCGATTACTTTAATCTCTTCAGTCAGCTTGTTTGTGGTTGTCGCTAAACTTTATTCAGCTTTGAATGCGGGGACTCTGATTCAGGTGGAAATACTGGAAGTAGTGCCAGGGTTATCGTTGGCCTTTGCTGTTGAACCACTGGGGATGTTATTTGCTTTAGTTGCCAGCTTCCTCTGGATTGTCACTTCAATATATTCCATAGGTTATATGCGCGGCCACCACGAACAGAATCAAACTCGTTTCTATGCATGTTTTGCTTTAGCACTGTCATCCGTCATGGGTCTCACTTTCAGTGCTAATATGTTTACGCTGTTTATTTTTTACGAGTTAATCACACTAATCACCTATCCGCTGGTAACACATAGTGGTACTGATGAAGCAAAGCGTTCCGGTCGATTGTACCTGGGCTATTTATTGGGCACATCGATTGGATTGCAATTGTTAGCAATCATCTGGACGTGGACAATTACAGGGACACTGGATTTTACCGAAGGCGGTATTCTCGCAGGTAAAACAACAGATATTGTGATTGCTATACTCTTCGCACTTTACGTGTTTGGCATAGGCAAGGCTGCACTCATGCCTTTTCATCGTTGGTTACCCGCCGCCATGGTCGCGCCTACACCTGTCAGTGCTCTGCTGCATGCTGTGGCAGTTGTAAAGGCGGGTGTGTTCACAGTATTAAAAGTAACGCTATATATATTTGGTATTGATCTACTGGCCACGACAGGTGCAAGTGAATGGTTGATATACATGGCCACAGCGACAATTCTGATCGCCTCTATTATTGCCATGAACAAAGATGATCTTAAGGCAAGACTGGCTTATTCGACAGTAAGTCAACTGGCTTATATCGTTCTCGGTGCGATGTTGGCAAGTAGTCTGGGGATCATTGGGAGTGGCATGCATATCGCAATGCATGCCTTCGGTAAGATCACTTTATTTTTCTGTGCCGGTGCCATCCTGGTGGCGACACACAAAACCGATATCAGTCAGATGCGTGGTCTTGGACGTACCATGCCGTTGACGATGATGGCTTTTTTGATCGGGAGTTTGAGTATTATTGGATTACCCCCAATGGGAGGGTTGTGGAGTAAATGGTTTCTGGTGATGGGGACATTGGAGACGCAACATTATATTCCACTGCTGATTTTGCTCATCAGTTCCTTATTGAATGTTGCATATCTGTTACCCATTCCCATACGTGGATTTCTGAGTGAACCCGAGACAACTTCAAACGGTATACATGAGGCACCGCTACCATGTCTGATTGCAATGGCAATCACCAGTATGGGATGTCTTGCCCTGTTTTTTTACCCGCAACCAGTTTATGAATTGATGCAGTCAATTGCCAGGTAAATGGGCAAAATGGATTAAATAAATATGAGCAATGAAAAAGAACATTATTTCGACAAACCAGAGAATGTAAATTTTGTATTACGCATATTCTATGCGGTCTGCGGATTGTTGCTGCTAACAGATATTTTTTATCACCGACATGTCATCCATTCATGGGAAGATATCTTCGGTTTTTATGCCCTTTATGGTTTTGTTGCCTGTGTGGCGTTGGTTCGTATAGCCACCCAGATGCGAAAAGTAATCATGCGAGATGAAGACTACTATGATGATCAGTAGTTTCCCTCCCTTTGTTCTCTTTTTTGTCGCAGCATTATTGTTGCCCTTATTACGTGGCTATGGTCGTTATGCGTTATTACTGGCGGTGCCAATTGTAGGTGGTCTTGGACTCATTGGGCTGGAAGCCGGGAGTTATTGGCAGTTTTCCCTGTTCGGTTATGTGCTGGAACCCTGGCGAGTAGACAGGCTCAGCCTGCTGTTCGGTTATCTGTTTCATATCGCTATGCTGATCTGTGTTATTTACTCTTTGAATGTTCGCGATACCATGCAACATATTGCGGGTTTAATCTATGCCGGAAGTGCACTAGGTGCGGTATTCGCTGGTGATCTCATCACCTTGTTTATCTTCTGGGAGCTGATGGCTGTTTCATCAACATTCTTGATATGGGCGAGACGAACAAACAGGGCAATGGCCTCAGGATTTCGCTATCTAATTATTCAAATGGGCTCCGGGATGTTGTTATTGGCTGGTGCCGCTTTGCTTATCTACCAGACAGGTGATGCCCGATTTGAATATATTGGCCTTGATAGCGATAACCCGGCTTCATGGCTGATTTTTCTCGCTTTTGGAATTAAGTGTGCGTTCCCACTATTTCATAACTGGCTAACAGATGCCTACCCTGAGGCAACTCCAACAGGCACAATCTTTCTATGTGCATTCACCACCAAGGTGGCAATTTACTGTATGGCTCGTGCATATCCCGGCACGGAACTCCTGGTTTATATCGGTATGGTGATGACGTGCTTTCCTATTTTTTACGCCGTTATTGAGAATGATCTGCGGCGTGTTTTGGGTTACAGCATGATAAACCAGTTAGGATTTATGGTCTGTGGTATTGGTATTGGTACAGCCTTAAGTATTAATGGTGCTGTCGCCCATGCCTTTACTGATGTGATCTTTAAAGGCCTGCTTTTTATGTCCATGGGTGCGGTATTGCACATGACAGGACGTATCAACGGCTCAGATCTTGGTGGGCTCTACAAAACCATGCCGAAAACGACCATCCTGTGTTTGATAGGCGCGGCTTCTATTTCAGCATTTCCCTTGTTCAGTGGCTTCGTCAGTAAGTCTATGGTGATGAGTGCTGCACTTGCAGAAGGGTATCATGGTGTTTGGTTAGCATTATTATTTGCCTCGGCCGGTGTCTTTCATCATGCCGGTATCAAGATCCCTTATTTTGCATTTTTTGCTCATGACTCAGGTATCCGGGTAAGTGATCCGCCGAACAATATGTTGATCGCGATGACAATCGCGGCCTCGCTTTGTGTCATCATAGGGGTGCAACCACAATTACTCTATGGGTTATTACCTAATACGGTTGAGTATACCCCGTATGACATGACGCATGTCCTCGCCCAGCTACAGGTATTATTTTTCTCGGCGTTGGCATTCGTCTGGCTACAAAAGCAAGGACTCTATCCACCAGAATTACGTTCAGTCAATATTGATGCGGAATGGTTCTACAGGAGATCATTACCCTGGTGTTGGAGGATGATAAAACAGAGTTATCTTTCCCTGGAGGTTTGTTTTACAGAGATTACAGACAAGGTGTTTTATAGCGTTGGTTTGGGTATTGCGCGCATATATGGAGAACAGGGAGTCATTACAAAAACAGTCCAAACTGGTTATGCAGTTTTTGTTGTCATGATATTCCTGCTTGGATATTTGCTGTTCTATTTATTTAATCTTGCATGATCTTTTTATTTAGACACGCAATATCCATTTTTAATAAACCATTCAATGGCATCATTGATGGCCTCTTTTGCCGGTCTGAATTGGTAGCCTAATTCTTTCACTGCCTTGTCTGAAGAAAAATACATGTGTTTTCTGGACATGCGGATTTCATCGACAGTTGCCCTGGGTTCTTTTTTGCTAATGTCTGCCCAGCGTTCCATGCACCAGGCAATGGGTAAAATTAAATTGTGTGGTAATTTAATCATAGGTGGATTTTTGTCTGACAAATCACAGATGATGCCCAGGATAGTTTGTAAACTAAGATTTTCACCACCAAGAATATATCGCTCGCCAATCTTGCCTTTTTCAAAAGCCAATAAATGTCCTCTAGCTACATCATCCACATGCGTAATATTCAGTCCAGTATCAACATAAGCCGGCATCCGGTTATTTAGAGTATCAACAACAATACCTCCTGTAGGCGTCGGCTTGATATCCCTGGGTCCCAGGGGGGTGGATGGGTTAACAATCACTGCGGGTAATTGATTTTCTTCAACGAGCCTGATGACTTCTTTTTCTGCCAGGTATTTCGAGCGTTTGTAGTGACCAATAATCTCTTCAATAGTCATGGGCGTCTCTTCGTTGGCAGGTGATCTATCATTATTCAGACCGAGAACTGCGACACTGCTGGTATAGACTATTTTTTCAACGCCTGCTTCTGTACTCGCCAGCATCAAATCTCGTGTACCGGTGACATTGGTTCGATACATATTGTCAGGATCAGGTATCCATAGTCTGTAATCAGCTGCGACATGAAATACAGCATTGCAATCCTTTACTGCTTGCTCAAGTGATGCTTTATCCTGCAAATCACCTTCGATGATCTCCACAGACAAACCTTCAAGATTTCTTCTTTCACTTCCTGGCCGAACCATAACGCGTATATCATGACCTGCCTCCAATAAGCATCGCATGACTGCTGAGCCAACAAAACCATTTGCACCTGTGATGAGTGTTTTCATTATGATTTATTCGATGAGCCTGTTTTCGATGTGACCAATAAACTGGGCAGAATAATCAATGTACACAATAAAGTCATTGTGATGCCTATGGTTAATAATTTCCCCATACTTGCAGTTCCCACGTGTGATGAAAATGCAAGATTGCCAATACTGACTATCGTGGTCAACGCGCTGACTACTACCGCACGCGCCGAACTGGTCGCAAGAATAATTCCGTTTTCTGGCGGGGCAGTTCTATAGCGATGCAAAATGTGTATGCCACTGTCGACACCGATACCCAGCAATAATGGCAAAGCAATAATGTTTGCAAAATTCAGGGGAATAGAAAATAGCAGGCTTGTGGCTGCAGTTAACATCGCAGCGATTAAAAGCGGGATCATTATCAGTAACGCATCCTGGCGTTTATCCATCACAATTAACAGCAAGAGTGAAATCACGATTAGTGCAGTCATAAATGCTTGCTTGAAGGCAGACACAACAGCTTTCCCTCCTTCTACACTAATAACAGGTGAACCAATTACGTTTGGGAAGCTGGACTGTAGTTGAGTCACAAATCTTTCCAATGCCTCGTTATTCTGGAGGTTTTCTACAGGTGAGATTTCGATTAAGTATCGACCGTTCTGACCAACCCAGCGACTGCTCAACTCAGGTGGTAAGCTGACTTTATCAACAGCTTCTGCCTGAAGAGAAGCTTCAAGGGAATTCAGTCGCCCGGGCAACGAAGCAAGCAGACTGTGTTCAAATCTCATGAGCAATTTATTGCTTTGTTGTTCGTCAAGTTGAGTATATTGTGTCATGAAGATCTCAAGCTTGTTTAACAAATCTGCGGCATAGGGTATCTGATTAATACTTTTCTGCCTGGAAATCATCAACAAGATTAAGTTATCGATTGCATTGATCCGATCCTCAATTGTGGGTGCTGGCAGATCTGAATGTAGTTTCATACCAGCCAGAATAAGATCTATTTCCTCAATGATGATTAATTTTTCATCTTGCTCATCAGGGATAAATTTATTGAGCCAGGTAACATCATCTACCAGTGGTAGTGCTTTTAGTTTTGCCTCCAGAGACCGGGCCTCGTTTTCATTGTCTACCAGAATCTCAGTTGTCCATGGAGACGACTCACTGTCCGCTAAAAGATCCATGTAGGTTTTTACAGATTCATTTTCAGGGTTCTGCAGATTTAAAGTATTGTGATCAAATTTGATCTTTGGTATGAGCCAGATCAGTGGAATAATGATAATGAAAGATATAATTTTAATAGCTTTAGCGTGTGTAACCGGGAAAGCGAGTAAGCTGTTTACTGAGTTATGATGATTTGACTTATGATCACTGGAGTAAGTCACGGCCTTGGGTTTGAACGGGAATAGTCCAAGCAGTGCTGGTAGTAATGTCATGGTTACAATGAAACTGATAAACATCCCACTCCCCGAAATCCATCCCAATTCTGCAATGCCATCATAATCCGTTGGCATGAATGCATAGAAACCAATGGCTGTCGTGACGGCACATAAAAAGAGAGAGTTACCGCAGCTTTTTGATGTTTCATACAGGGCAAGAGCGCGATCGTTGTTGTTTAAAAAATACTCACGAAAGCGCATACAGAAATGAATCGCAAAATCCACACCAAGCCCGATATAAAGAACAGCGAAGGCAACTGATATCAAATTTAATTCACCCACAGTCAAGGTGGCCCAGGCTGCTGTGATCAATAATCCGCTGATTAATGTAATAATCGTTGCCAATACCAACCAGAAAGAGCCAAGTCCGACAATCATAATTACCGTGACCATGCAAAGTGCGAGGATGATAGATAGTTGCGTGCCTGCCATGACACTTTGTAGTTCCTCATGTGAGAGCGCAGCACTACCGCTAAGTCGCAGGCGCAGATTATTTTCTGCATTGATGGCAAGTTCATTTCCAAGTGTTCTGATTTTCTCAAGTGCGGCTTCGGCAGGGAACAGGTTGCTATAATCCAACTCAGGTTGAAGGATGATAAATTCACGATAAGACGCTTTTTCGAGTTCTTCACCCGCCATTAAGCTGTGCCAGGAAAGCTGATATGCCTGGTTTTCTGATATGGCGTCTAGTGATTCATTGACCCGCCTGAGTAATGGGGAGAGTTCTATTTTCTCGCCATCAAATTTTGCACGGAGCGCTTTTTCAAGCATGTTGAATAAACCACGTATATTCTGATCTTCAGTCAGCTTTGCCAGAAAGGGCTGGATTTCAGCAAGACGATCCGAGACATCCTGAAGCTCATCGGCTTCAAGATATAGCAGAGATGATTTTTTGAAAAAGGGTAGTGAACGAAAAGAAAAAACAGATTTAAATAACGTTGTTTCCTGTTTTAGGGCTTTGTAGAGCTTGTCGGCAGCGTCCATCGCTTGATCAGGTGAGGGTGCTTCGATGACGACCAGGATGTTACTGCTGAACTGGGGAAACTCTTCTGAAATTTCCCTGTCCAGTTTCCGCCAGTCAAGATCAGGCGAAAGCATGTCTTCTGTATCGGTGTTCATGCCGAGGTTATTTCTTGTGTAATCAATCGAGATCATGACAGCGATAAAACACAGGATAATTGTCATGACTTTATGGCTATGAACAATATTGATCCAGACAAGCAAAGCGCGGCTGAAAAATTGACTTACTATTGCGAGCATAATTAGTTAAATACTCTCAATTGAAAAGACACTGACTTCTGGCGACAGTTGTTAAGGTCTTTGTGGCTGCTTTCATGGCTTTGCCCAAATGGATTAAATCAGATATCAGAGCAGGCCTGCTTATAATATTGCTTAAAAGTAAAAGCAAAGCAGGGCGTCCAAACTTATCTGTACTTTTAATGATTGCTTCAGGAATACTCTGTGACGCTTCATCAACAATTGCGCGAACTGCCAGGCAGGGCAGGTTTACTGTATGAGCAATGCGAGCGATCGCAATAGATTCCATATCTACAGCCAGAGCCTGGCCTAGAGCTTGACCTGGAGCTTGGCCTGGAGTCTGGATTGATGCTTGCAGGCTGATTTTACTTTCAGGTGTTGTCAGCACGTGTTCAGTATGCGCAATCATACCGTGATGTATTCTTATAGAACTATCACTGAGCTTGTTCGCAATACGTTTATTCCATTTCGTATCGAACGGATAGCTTTCTTCATTACTGGCTGTGACGCTGTCTGCCAAAATTAAATCTCCCGAGTGTATATTTTCAGTTAATGCCCCCGCCGTTCCCCAACTGACAAATGCGGTCACGTTTTTCTCAAGTAACATCTGCGCAGCAGTACGAGCATTGTCTTCCCCTATACCACAGACAATAGCGATTGCATGCTCATTAATCTGTACAGGTTCATTTACAGGAACAGGTTTCCCCATCAGGCAGCGTCCTTCAGAGGTTAATGCGCTGATAATGCCGATACAGCTCAAGACTGTTTAGTCAGATTGTTGTATCTAGCAAGCGCCCAAAGCGGAAAGTATTTTGTGTAGCCGTGATACTTGAGATAAAAAACACGTGGGAATCCAGGTGCAGTATAATCAGGGTCATACCAGAGTCTATCTGCATTCTGATTCTCCAGCAGATATTGTATACCTTGCTTGACCGCATCTGAGTCAATTTCACCGACCGCCAGCAACGCCAGTAATGACCATGCTGTATGGTATGAGGTACTGTCATTGGGTCGTCTGTGTTTAGGAGGATAATAGCTTTCATTGGTTTCACCCCAGCCACCATCTTCATTCTGGATTTCTTCGAGCCAGGATACAGCGCGACGAATATATGCTTGTTTCATATCTTCCTCAGCCAGTTCCAGTGCGGTTAATACCGACCAGGTACCATAAATATAATTGGTTCCCCAACGCCCAAACCAGGAGCCATCTTCTTCCTGATCTTGTTTCAGATAATCTATCGCATGAGAGATAGTCCTGGCATATTTTGTTTTGTCGGCGAGCGATAACAGTGCGATACAGCGGCCAGTCACGTCTGCCGTGGGGGGATCGAGCAGTGCGCCATGATCGGCAAAAGGAATTGCATTCAGGTAGTACTGGGTATTATTCACTTCAAACGAACCGAAACCGCCGCCTTTTGATTTCATTCCATCGATCCAGTGGCAAGCCCGTTGAATGGCTTCTGAATAGGTATCATCGCCTGTTCGATGCATTGCCCAGGCAACCATGGCGGTGTCATCCAGATCCGGGTAGTAATAATTGCTGTATTGAAACGCCCAGCCACCACCCTGAAGATTCGGACACGGGATGCGCCAGTCTCCCGGTTCATCGCTGAGTTGTCTTTCTTTCAACCAGTCAAGACCCTCTTTTATTTCAGTGGTGCTGGTATCTTTTGTTTCGACATCAGTTTCAATCAGGGTCTGGCAGGCAAGCGCTGTGTCCCATACTGGTGATACAGTGGGTTGGCAATAGGACATACCATCTTCGTGTACAAGAAGATTGTCTATTGCCTTTCTGGCCCGTTTAACTACAGCGCTATTTTTATCATGACCTAAAATAATTAATGACTCATAGACATTGACCATGGCCGGGAAAATTCCACCAATACCGTGTTCTTCATTCATCCGTTCCGTAAACCATTTCTCGCATTTACGAACAGAAATATTTCTGACAAATTTTGGCACCAGTTTCTCAAACAGGCTGCCAACATGATCCAGGATCAGAAACACACGGGTGAGTGGTGTGGTGATACGGAAATAGTGTAGTACTTCTTCCGGTGGAGTAACGAACAGCTCTCTAATATCAACCGCACGAGGGTTAACTGCTTTCGCCTTCAGGGTACAAAGGACGAATAAAGGCACCATGACAGTTCTTGACCAGTAAGAAACCTTATCAATATGAAACGGGAACCACTTTGGTAGCAGAATTACTTCAGCCGGGATAAAGGGTACTGCTCGCCAGGGAATCTGTTCAAACGTTGCCATGAGTATGCGTGTGAAAACATTAGCATGCGCAGCACCGCCATGTTGGAGTATAGCATTGCGCGCTTCTACCATATGTTCTTCATGGGGATCATCACCAGCCATTTTCAAGGCATAATAGCTTTTAACCGAACAACTCAGGTCGAAGTCACCGCCATAAAACAATGGCCAGCCGCCATGGTCGGCCTGATGTTCGCGAATATAAATAGATATTTTTGACTCAAGTTCATCATCGATTTCATCAACGAAATGATTCATGAGGATATATTCAGCTGGGATGGTGCAATCTGCTTCCAGATGATAGACCCAATGTCCGTCGGCCTGTTGCTCCGAGATCAATGCATCTCTGGCGTCGCTTATGGCGCCCCTCAGTGACCGATGTGCTTCCTTATCTCTGGTTTTATCTAGCATTGCAAAAATGAATTCCGTTGATTGTGTCTTACCATAAATATAATTTCTTTAGGTCTGCTAAAGGAATATAAGTATTTTTTTCGGTAAGTATCTATTTCAGTTGGCCTTTTTATATTTATTTTACCTGCCCAAGTTTCTCACGAATGTTCGTTGTCGGCAAATTCCGGCTGCTATAATTAAACAGTTTTTTTAGTGCCCAATCATTACTGACCAGCAGGCTGGTTGATGCAACTGTTGCTTTGACACTTCTTCTGGTAATTTTCACATCAGCACCCTGGCTGAAATCGCGATTCTTGTTGAGTTTATCCAGGGACAGTACCGCCATTCCCAGGGCCCATAGACAGAATTTGCGAATGCCTTTCTCCTTTGGAGGTAGTATCAGCGTATAAGTGAGTGCATCATTCAGGTGGTCTCTGGCGATCCCAATGAGTTGTTCCAGTCCGCGTTGAAATTTCTCATTCTTATTGTTTTCATTTAATTCGCTGAGATCGAACCCTTCATTCCCAAAGATGTCTCGCGGTAGCCAACAGGCGCCTCGTGCCCGGTCATCCCAGATATCTTTGAGGATATTCGTCATCTGCAAACCTTGTCCAAAAGAGACGGCCAGCTTCATTAATTCATCTTTATTGGCATTGATCTCTTCTGAGTAATCACAGAATAATTCGGTTAACATTTCGCCAACAACTCCTGCCACGTAATAGCAATAATCATCCATTGCCGCCAGATTTTCCAAACCATCAAGCGTTTCCGCATCTTGATAATCTGCCATGCCTTTGGCCATGATACGCACACAGCGTTCCAGTGCGCTACGTTGATTATCATTAAAGCTATGCGTAATTCGGATAACAGATTCCGTGTTTTTAATGAGTTCGTGCTCTTCCTCAATTGTGTGTTCTGAAAGCAAAGGATATAGCGTATCTGAAAACTGTTTTGCAGGGACATCTCCAGCAACGACTTGAGTGAATAGATTAGCCAGATGACGTGTTTTCTCTGAATCGACCGCATTATCGTCTTCAACCGTGTCTGCAATTCGACATAGTAAATAGGCATTACTCACCACACGTCTAAGTTCGGCCGGCAACTGCGGGATGGTGAGCGCAAACGTACGCGAGACAAATTGCAGGATATGCTCCTGATATGCCTCATCGGTTTCGCTGGGGAGTGCCGGTGTTTTCTTATTCATGTGCACGTATTATGACAAATCGAATTCGCTTGTGATATGTGAAAATAAACCGTGTTTATCATATACTTACGTCTGGTACACCATACCAAATTTGTATAACATTGATTCAATCTACTTTTTAAGTTCATAAATCTAAAGGAATTCCATCTATGAGTTTGTGTCCGGTGATTCTTGCAGGTGGTGGCGGGACGAGATTATGGCCACTTTCAAGGGCGCATTATCCAAAGCAGTTCCTTCGTTTGTTTGGCGAACATTCAATGCTTCAGGAGACCTTAACAAGACTTGATGGCCCAGGATTTAATGACCCGAAAAGTAACATCACTATATTGCCCTCTATTCTTGTTTGCAATGAAGTGCATCGATTTCTGGTTGCTGACCAGGTAAAAGAAATCAATCATGTATTCCAGTCGATCATATTGGAGCCAGAAGGTCGGAATACAGCGCCAGCTTTGACAGTCGTTGCACAAGCACTACTAAATCATGCTGAGGATGCAGTGATATTGATGATGCCGGCCGATCATATTATTGCTGACATACCTCGTTTTCAGGATGCCATTAAAATCGGTTACCAAATGGCAGAGCAGGGTTATCTGATTTCCTTTGGCATCAAACCTCAGCATGCTGAAACCGGTTACGGATATATTCAGTGCGGTGAAACGATAGATGAACAGCACGGTGTCAACAAGATTCAAGAATTCAAAGAGAAGCCCGATTCTAAACTTGCCCAGGAATACCTGGATTCAGGAAATTACCTTTGGAACAGTGGTGTTTTTATGATGAAGGCATCCGTCTGGTGTCGCGAAATTGAGCGATTGCAACCAGACATTTATTCAGCTTGTCTGGCTGCCTATGAAAAGGGTTTGATAGATAATGAATTCTATCGACTAGATAAAGATGCATTTTGTGGCTGCCGAAGTGACTCAATAGACTATGCGGTGATGGAAAAAATCACCAATGAAAATGAAACTTTGTCAGCGGTTGTGTCATTGGATGTCGGTTGGTCGGATATCGGTACATGGTCGGCTGTATGGGAATTAGGCGCACAAGACAAGGATGGTAATGTCATTGCTGGTGATGTCATTCAGCAAGGGACATACAATAGTCTGTTGAAATCTGAGCACAGATTAGTGGCCGTACTGGGTTGTGACAACCTTGTGGTGGTTGAGACCGCTGATGTTGTACTGGTGGCAAGTAAGGACAAGGCACAGGAAGTTAAGCAGATAATCAGTACATTAGAAACGATGCAGCGTGAAGAGCGGCTAACACATCGGCGTGTTTTTCGACCCTGGGGCTCTTATGAAACGGTTGATTCTGGTGAGAATTTTCAGGTTAAGCGGATCACAGTGAATCCAGGTAAAAAATTATCGTTGCAGCTTCATCATCAACGGGCGGAACACTGGGTCGTTGTGAAGGGGACGGCTACAGTGACAAAAGATGAAGAAGTGTTTTCCCTGGGGGAGAATGAATCCACCTATATCCCGATAGGAGTCAAACATCGACTTGAAAATACAACGGATCAACCATTGGAGATCATTGAGGTACAGTCGGGAAGTTATCTGGGTGAGGATGATATTGTCAGATTCGAAGATGACTATGGACGGGAATGACGTGTTAATGGGGCAGCAGTGTAATTTTCCAGCCCCGTCATTCCGGAAAGTGCATAGCACTTATCCGGAATCCAGAGTTATTCAAATAGTTGAACATTAATAAGACTCATGGGAATCCATAAATTAAGCACGGCCTGGGGATTATGTTACTGCCGTCATTCCCGCGCATGCGGGAATCCAGTGAAGAAAGGAATCAACAATGGATCGTCAACCGTATGTATACATGATGGCAAGTCAACGAAATGGGACATTATATGTTGGTGTGACATCGAATTTAATTAAGCGTATTTGGGAACATAAAACAAATGTTGTCGAGGGTTTTACTAAAAAATATGGTGTCCACACATTAGTTTGGTATGAGAGCCATGAAATCATGGAATCGGCAATACTAAGAGAAAGGGCACTTAAGAAATGGCGAAGGAAATGGAAGACAGATCTGATAGAGTCAGACAATCCAGACTGGCGTGACTTGTATGGAACGATAATATAACTGGATTCCCGCATGCGCGGGAACGACAAATATTTATGAAGTTTTAATTATGTATGTCTTTCATGTTTGATTTCAGATTCTGTGGAGAAGCTAATAAAATGAAAACTAAGCCTCGTCATTCCCGCGCATGCGCGGGAACGACGATTATTTATGAAGTTTTAATTATGTATGTCTTTCATGTTTGATTTCAGATTCTGTGGAGAAGCTAATAAAATGAAAACCAAGCCTCGTCATTCCCGCATGCGCGGGAACGACAATTATTATGAAGTTTTAGTTTTATATGTCTTTCTTGTTTGATTTCAGATTCTGTGGAGAAGCTAATAAAATGAAAACCAAGCCTCGTCA
>CAZDFI010000017.1:5808-6443 GCA_964504725.1 uncultured Enterobacteriaceae bacterium | reverse complement strand
TTCCCGCGCATGCGCGGGAACGACAATTATTATGAAGTTTTAGTTTTGTATGTCTTTTTTGTTTGATTTCAGATTATGTGGAGAAGCTAATAAAATGAAAACTAAGCCTCGTCATTCCCGCGCATGCGGGAATCCAGTAGGAATATGACATCAGTATAATCATCCAGATCATATGAATACTGTCAAATCAGAAGATCGCCTTATTTACATTGGATTTTTGGTCCTTATTGCATGGTTACCCTTACCTTTAGGAAGTAATCGACCCTGGGCTGAGGCCATCGTAGAAGTCTGGGCCTGCTCCCTGATGCTGTTATGGTTGATTGCGTTTATACGCAATAAAGTCGAGACAACGGATGTATTTAAAAAGGCAGCCCCGGTCATTGGTCTGTTTTTTATATGGCTTATCTGGATATTGTTGCAAATTACCCCCCTCCCACCTGCATGGATTGCCAGCATTTCACCTGCAGCATTCGGTCACCACAGTCTGGTGAATGCTACTGATCTAATGACTTTATCACTTGACCCACATGCCACGGCTGTTGGCTGGTTTAAAAGTCTGGCGTATATCTTGATCTTCGTTTTGTCCCTGCTACTGATTCACTCACGACGGAGATTAAGGCAGCTTGCCTACGTTG
>CAZDFI010000017.1:4211-5798 GCA_964504725.1 uncultured Enterobacteriaceae bacterium | reverse complement strand
CTACGTTGTTATCTATAGCGGGCTGTTTCAGGCGGTGTACGGAAGTTTGATGACGCTTTCAGGTCTTGGCTATGGTTTTTTCATAAAAAATCCATCCGCACTAAATATCACCACGGGCACCTTCATCAACCCAAACCATCTTGCGGGCTATCTGGTTATGGCATTATCTGTCGGTATCGGCATGATGATCGCCAGCCTGGACACTAAAAGTGATTACACGGCGAAACAACGTCTGCGTAAATATTTGCAATTGATACTCAGTCCAAAATTAAGATTACGACTTTATCTGGCCATGATGGTTATTGCACTGGTATTGACACATTCACGAATGGGTAATACTTCATTTTTCGTCGGCCTGATCATTGCCGGAGGCATTGGTTTGATCCTGTCCAGACATGCCACCCGAGGGACAGTTATTTTATTTATCAGTTTAATTGCGATTGATGTATTCATCGTAGGTGCCTGGTTTGGTCTGGAAAAGGTCGCTCAACGTATTGAAGAAACAACGCTTGTTCAAGAGACAAGAGATGAGGTTAATATCTACGTTTATCAGCAATGGAAAGATTACCAATGGACAGGCAGTGGTTTGGGAAGTTTTTATTCAGTATTTCCGAAATATAAAAAACATGATTCTCCCGGCTATCACGATCATGTTGAGAATGATTATCTGGAATTTGCCTCAGATACAGGTGTGATTGGCGTAGCCTTGTTGGGGCTCGTTATCGTGATGTCAATTTATATCGCACTCGTGGCACAATATCGGAGAAGGGATCCATTAATGCGAGGCATATCGTTTGCTGCGATAATGAGCATCTGCGCCATGATGATTCATGCAATGGTGGATTTTAATTTGCAGATCCCAGCCAATGCAGCAACATTTATGTTGATACTCTCCATGGCATGGATATCCTATGGCTTACGAAATAAAGTGAAAAAGAAACAAGGCGGACAAAAAAAGGAAGTAGAAATTTAATTCTAAATATGAAAAATAAATTAATTGATAAATTAAATTCTGGTTCAGCCGTCATCGGTATCATTGGACTGGGCTATGTCGGCCTTCCTCTTGCAATTCGTTTTGCAGAGGTCGGCTATAAGGTCATCGGTTTTGATATAGATGCGTCAAAGAAAGTACACATCGAATCAGGCAAGACCTATATCAAACATATTCCTGATAAAGCCATCCAGCAGGCAGTCGCTAATGGCTTTGAGGCAACAACAGATTTTAGCCAGGCGGCATCGGCAGATGCATTGATTTTATGTGTACCCACGCCACTCGATAATCATCGAGAGCCAGATTTGACATTTATCATCAATACCATTGAAACACTCATGCCTCAGTTGAGAAAAGGGCAGGTGGTTTCACTGGAAAGTACCACGTACCCGGGGACGACAGAGGAAGAATTGAAACCTCGCATCGAAAGCACCGGGCTGATAGTGGGGAAAGATGTCTATCTGGTGTATTCACCGGAACGGGAAGATCCTGGCAATCTTGATTTTACTACCAGCACAATCCCTAAAATCTGCGGGGGTGTGACAGAAGAATGTCTGGATGTGGGCCTGGCGCTTTATGGCCGAATTATTGACCAG
>CAZDFI010000017.1:0-4201 GCA_964504725.1 uncultured Enterobacteriaceae bacterium | reverse complement strand
AAATGGATATCGATATCTTCGAAGTCATTGATGCCGCGGCAACCAAGCCATTTGGTTTCGTACCGTACTACCCGGGCCCTGGGCTTGGTGGCCACTGTATTCCTATTGATCCTTTCTATTTAACCTGGAAGGCACGTGAGTATGGAATTAACACACGCTTTATTGAGCTGGCCGGTGAAGTCAATAGCAACATGCCTGAATATGTTGTTAACAAAATTTCTGAAGGACTAAATTCACAAAAGAAATCTATTAACGGCAGTCGTATTCTTGTCTTGGGGATTGCCTACAAGAAAAATGTCGACGATGTGAGAGAGTCTCCTTCAATGGAGATCATGACCCTGCTTAGAGGACAAGGCGCGGACGTAGCCTACTCAGATCCTCATGTCCCAAAATTTCCAGGAATGCGTCGTTATTCTTTCGACTTACAAAGTGAAGATTTAACTGCGGGCAACCTTTCATCATATGATTGTGTTGTCATCGGAACCAATCATGATGATTTTGACTATGAGTTAATCAGAAAAAATGCACAGTTAATTATCGATACCAGAGGCGTGTATCGTGAACCAGACGAAAAAATTATTAAGGCATGAAATGTGAAGCGTAAGGCGTAATTCGTGAAACGTAAGCGAAGTACCAATAACAAAATACATATTACAGAGTATTGTCATTCCCGCGGAAGCGGGAATCCAGTAATTAGACTAGACTCCCGCATTTGCGGGAGTGACGATAAATAATTTTCAGTATGGAAATATGAATTCAGATAACAGACTACATGTTACATAAATATTGTCATTCCCGCGGAAGCGGGAATCCAGTAGTTCGACTCGGCTTAGTCTCCTGAGTCGCTCTACCTCCTGCATCCATGCAGTCGTAGACTCCCGCATTTGCGGGAGTGACGATAAATAATTTTCAGTATGGAAATATGAATTCAGATAACAGACTACATGTTACATAAATATTGTCATTCCCGCGGAAGCGGGAATCCAGTAGTTCGACTCGGCTTAGTCTCCTGAGTCGCTCTACCTCCTGCATCCATGCAGTCGTAGACTCCCATATTTGCGGGAGTGACGATAAATAATTTTCAGTATGGAAATATGAATTCAGATTCCAAAATCTACGTAGCAGGCGGCACAGGTTTGGTTGGTAGCGCAATCATAGAAAGCCTTTTGTCAAAAGGTTATATCAATATTATTGCTACTTACAGAAAACGTCTCGCAAACGAACCACGAATCACGAATCACGAATTTAGATCATGAAAATTCTAGTCACCGGCGCAGCAGGATTTATCGGTTCGTATGTTTGCCTGAGATTACTGGAACGCGGTGATGATGTCATTGGGCTGGACAACCTGAATAATTATTATTCTGTAGCGTTAAAAGAAGCCCGACTGAAAAGAATTGAAGACTTTTGCCAATTGGCCAGCGCAGCAAATCAGAGTTGTGGAGATTTTAAATTCGTAAAAATGGATCTTGCCGACCGCTCAGAAATAGAAACCTTATTTAAAGACTCAAAATTCGATAAAGTAATTAATCTGGCTGCACAAGCAGGGGTTCGATATTCAATAGAGAATCCACATGAGTATATCAATAGTAATATCGTGGGTTTCATGAACATATTAGAAGGTTGTCGGCACAATGATATAAAACACCTTGTCTACGCTTCATCCAGCTCCGTTTATGGCGCCAACGAAAGCCTGCCCTTTTCAGTGCACGACAACGTAGACCATCCCTTGTCCCTATACGGTGCCAGCAAGAAATCAAACGAACTCATGGCGCACACCTATTCCCATTTATATGAACTGCCAACGACCGGCCTGCGTTTCTTTACTGTATACGGCCCCTGGGGTCGCCCGGATATGGCGCTTTTTTTATTTACCAAAGCCATACTGGCAGACGAACCGATCAATGTTTTCAATTACGGAAATCACACCCGTGATTTCACTTACATTGATGATATTGTAGAGGGAGTTGTTAGAACACTGGATAAGAACGCTACCTCAAATCCCGAATGGACTGGAACAAAACCCGATCCCGGTACCAGTAAAGCACCATGGCGACTTTATAATATTGGCAATAATAATCCTGTGGAACTGGGGAAATACATTGAGGCCATAGAAAATGCTCTGGGGAAAAAAGCCAAAAAAAATCTACTCCCACTTCAACCCGGAGATGTTCCTGATACCTATGCTGATGTTCAAGCGTTAGTTGATGATGTGGCTTATAAACCGAGTACTTCAATAGAAGAAGGAATCCGACGATTTGTTGAATGGTATTTGGGATATTTCAATGAAGAGAAAGATAGAAAATGAATATTAAAAATAAGTTAAGAAAAATTATTTACGCCATCCCCGGTACAAAAAGAATATGGCAGAATTTTTATGAAATTTTTCGTGATAAATCCGATTTTAACGGGTGGGGGATGATTACACATACATTCACACCTTGGTACGAGGGGGGAGGGGATGAAGTTGCAAAATGTTTCTTAAAAGCAAATCAGCTGATTGTTGATCAAGTGGTGGATAGTAAATTCAATTTATCGCAATTTAAAGATTGCTATAATGAGAAGGACGTGCTTGATTCGTTAATGTGGCGCCACTATTTTGTATATTGGACGGCTTGGTATGCGGCAAAAGCGACGAAATGTATTACTAAGAACTTAGTTGAATGTGGGGTGTGTGATGGATTGACAGCTTCTTTTGCCATATATGCAGTTAAAGAAAACCATGAGTTTAAATCTTTTTTGTATGATGCATGGGAGGGTATGAAATCTGAATATTTGCAAGAATCAGAAAAAGACTATGTCGGCAATTATTCGTATTTAAATATTGAGGATGTAAAAAAGAATCTTAGTAAATTTTCTGAACATATAATTTTCAATAAGGGATTCATTCCAGATTCCTTTGAAAAGTCAAATAACCCAAAAGATATCGCGTGGTTACACATTGATCTTAATGCGGCTATTCCAACCAAATCAGCACTTGAGTATTTCTTTGAGAGAATATCTGCTGGAGGAGTGATATTACTTGACGATTATGCGTGGCATGGGTTTTTAGATACTAAAATGGTGGTGGATGAATTCTTTTCAGGAAAATCCGGGACCTTGTTACCATTGCCAACTGGGCAAGCAATTTACCTTAAGTGGTAGATGGGGTTCGAAATAGAAAGGATTCACGAAAAGTTACTGATTGCCGTCGCGCCGGATGGATACTTAAAGCGTATTTACTAAGCTTACGCTACTTGAATGAAAAGAATGTCATTAGCAGGTTGAGCCAGTTACCCAATAAAACATGAATGTCCTAGGTAAAAATATTTCGGCAAACCTGTTGTCGAATATGTGGTTAACCGTGCTCATGCTGGTTCTGACCCCCCTATATGTTCACTTCCTGGGCATCGAAAGCTATGGGTTGATCGGATTTTACCTATCCTGGATCGCTATTCTTGGGATACTGGACGCGGGAATCTCGGCTACGGCGGTGAGAGAGATTGCGTGGCTAGCGGCTCGTCCCGATGAAAGAGGGAAAATCCCGTCCTTGTTACGGAGCCTGGAAGTGGTTTACTGGGGTATTGTATTGACTCTGGGCATAGGGATTCTAATGGGCGCATGGTTTTTCGGTGCCGAATGGTTCCAGACAAAAGCGATGTCTCCAGAATTAGTGCGGGACGCCCTGATGTTGATGGCAGTTTCACTGGTGGCTCAGGTTCCTTCCGGGCTCTACATCGGCGGCTTGATGGGGCTGCAGCGACAGGTAGAGTGTTCAGGGTTTCTTACACTGTTTGGGACTGTCCGAGGATTCGGGGCAGTTGCGGTGTTGTGGGCGATTTCTCCGGATATCCGGGTGTTTTTTTTGTGGCAAATTATGATATGCGCACTGCAGACCGGGGTGATACGCTGGTCACTTTGGAAAAGCGTTCGCATTGACGGAAACCTAGCCAGATTTTCCATAGTGCTTCTACACTCGATCAAGGGGTACGCTGGTGGGATGATCCTGATCACAACCCTAAGCATTGTGATAACACAGATGGACAAGATGATCCTGAGTCGAATGGTATCGTTGGAGGTGCTAGGATTTTACATGCTGGCGTGGACGGTAGCATCAAGTTTGTCGCGCGTGTCCACACCGTTGATCCAGGCATTTGGCCCGCACTTTACTGAGTTGCTTTCCAAGGGAGATGATAAAGAGCTTGCGAAACAGCTCCGTATT
>CAZDFI010000016.1:10673-35331 GCA_964504725.1 uncultured Enterobacteriaceae bacterium | reverse complement strand
TACATTCCACCTGGTTCTGTTGTGGTGTCCGGCAATTTACCATCCAAAGATGGCAGCTATAGTCTCTATTGTGCAGTCATCGTAAAACAGGTAGATGAGAAAACTCGCGGCAAGGTAGGTATCAACGAATTATTGCGCGACATTTAACGCCTCATTCAATTACCTCTGATTAAACTATGAGTATTGTTCTTTACGGTATCAAAAATTGTGATACCGTAAAGAAGGCGCGGCGCTGGTTAGAAATTCAGCAAATAGAATATATCTTTCACGATTTCAGAGTAGATGGTCTGGATAAAAATATGCTTAAGGGTTTTCTCAAGCATGTCGACTGGGAAATACTACTCAATAAGCGTGGCACCACCTGGCGCAAACTACCCGAAAACCTGAAAAATGGTATTAATGAGCCAAAGGCCCTGGAACTCATGGTTGAATACCCGACATTAATCAAGCGACCGATATTTGTTAACGGTAGCAAATTTTTTGTCGGCTTCAGTGAAGAAAAATACGAGAAAATGTTTTCATGAATTAATAGCATTAATGCTACAGGGACTTCTGAATAATTTATTATAGTTAGAGATGAAATTTTACGAAAAAAATAATATGGATATCGAGCAAGTTGAGCTGAAGGGATTTTCACGCAGCTTTGCAGAACTAGAATTGGTATTACTGGCTCTCATTTTGCTTTATACCTTTGCTCCCGGAACTCAGATTGAGAACCAGTGGATTGTCATTCAGTTTTCTCTTGGTTTTGCAGCCTTCATGATTGCATTCCACTACCTGAATTACTATAAAAAAGAAACGCGTTGGAAGCTGACGATAGAAATATGGGTAATGATTGCCTACATCACCTGTGCACTCTGGTATACGGGTAAAATTAATAGCCCACTCTTAAACCTCTACTTGTTGGTTATCATCACCAGTGGAATGACACTGGGAAAATCAACAACATTATTGGTACTTGGTTTAATCACTGGCATATATGTTTATATGGGTATACCTGTACTATCCAGAGGTACTCTCACGCCGGAACATTTTAGTACTGTGATGACAGTATTTTCACCTTATTTGATCGTGGCTTATCTAACCACCGTTCTTTCTGCAGATTTACAATTCGCGAGAAAAATGTTTAAACATCTTTCTGAAACAGATGAAATGACCGGCTTAATGAATCGCAGATCTATTAGCGAAATCATCATAAATGAACACCATAAATCAGTTCGATATAACCGGGCCTATTCGATTCTGATGGTTGATGCTGACGGATTAAAGATAATTAATGATGAGCATGGCCATGAGGCTGGTGATAAATTGATTACAACATTAGCAAGAACAATAGAAGGTTGCCTACGTGAGTCAGATTCAACGGCAAGATATGGTGGTGATGAGTTTGTAGTTTTCTTGCCTGAAACAAACTGGGCGCATGCCGAAGAGGCCGGGGAGAGAATTAGAAAAGCGGTCGAGAATACATCTTTTGACATGAATGGGAATCGGATCAAGGCTACCGTGAGTATTGGTGTTGGTAGTTACCCTGAAGATACAGATTCAGCTGATGGCGTACTCAACAAGGCAGACAGAGCGCTCTATAAAAGTAAGCGCGAAGGTCGTAATCAAGTTTGTGCCACAGACGATTCATATCAGTAAGTTACAACTACATTCCCTAGCCAATGCCCGATCTGACTTCTTTCGCCAGGCTTTCGGCGATGGCATTGACCTGAGTTTCAATTTCTCCCTCAACCATCACCCTGACCAAAGGCTCGGTGCCAGACGGTCGTAACAAGATTCGTCCTTTTCCTCCCAGCTCGGACTCAGCAGTCCTGACAGCATCCTGCACATTAGTCATTTTTGACACATCTACATCTTTATCAATCTTCACATTTATCATCATCTGTGGATATTTTTCCATACCAGATTTAAGATCGAATAAGTTTTTTTCTGAATCAACCATAATATCCAGCACTTGTAACGCTGAAATGATCCCATCTCCCGTTGTCGTCATGTCCAGATTGATAATGTGACCAGAACTCTCTCCCCCTAATTTCAAATTATTCGTATGCAACATCTCCATTACATAGCGGTCACCGACTTGTGCACGGTAAAAATTCAGATTTAGATTTTTAATTGCGATTTCAAGACCAAGATTACTCATCAACGTGCCGACGATGCCATCACCTAATATCTTCTGCCTACCCTGAGCGATAACAAAAAGTATTTCATCACCATCGACCACTTCACCCTTGTGATCAATCATAATCAGTCGGTCGCCATCACCATCCAATGCTATGCCGACATCAGCCTCACACTCAATTACTTTTTTCCGTAACAAGTCCGGCTTTGTTGCACCGTGTTCAACATTGATATTAAATCCATCAGGTTCATTACCAATAGTAATGACATCAGCACCAAGCTCTTCGAATACATAAGGCGCGATATGGTAGGTTGCGCCGTGGGCACAATCAACAACGATCCGAAGACCTTTCAGATCAAGATTATTCTTCACCCTGAATTTACAGAACTCAATATATCGACGTGATGCATCTACAATTCGTCTGGCCTTCCCCAATTTTTCCGGGTCACTAACCTTGATCGGTTTTTCAAGTTCCTCTTCTATTTCTAATTCAATATGATCAGGTAGCTTAGTTCCGTCACCTGAAAAGAATTTAATACCGTTATCATGAAATGAATTGTGAGATGCACTAATGACAATGCCTGCCTGTGCCCGTGCATTGCGCGTTAGATAAGCGATACCTGGTGTGGGCATCGGGCCGAGTAAACAAATATCAACCCCAGCTGCAGACAAGCCTGCCTCAAGCGCTGACTCAAACATATATCCTGAGATACGTGTATCCTTGCCGATAAGCACTGGCCCATCTCCATCCTTTGCCAGCACTTTTCCCGCCGCCCAACCCAACTTCATGATGAAATCAGGAGTAATGGGTGCTTCGCCTACCTTGCCGCGAATACCATCCGTACCAAAATATTTTCGTGTCTTCGTGCTAATGAAACTACCCCGTAATCTTGAAAAGATATATTGTGATACGTGAAGTGTTTAAACGATTAACTACGCTGCACATTTATATTGTCACTAAAATTATGCATGTTTTGCCGGTGGCTCACCATTGGGAGCACCATCTTTTTTTACGTCATCAGCCTTTTTTACGTTCGATCCACAATTGTCACTATTATCATCCCAACCCTCAGGATCTCTTGGTTGTTTACCTGCCATGATGTCATCAATCTGATCGGCATCTATGGTCTCATACTTCATCAGGGCATCGGCCATCATGTGTAGCTTATCGATGTTTTTCTTTAGAAGCTTTTCTGCCCGTGCATAGTTCCTGTCGATAAATACCCGGATTTCCTCATCAATTAAATAAGCCGTCTCATCCGAGACTTCCTTGTGTTGCGTCACAGAACGACCCAGGAATATCTCGCCCTCATCTTCACTATAGGTTAATGGTCCCAGTTTCTCTGATAAACCCCACTTGGTGACCATGTTTCTGGCAATCTTTGTTGCCCGCTCGATGTCATTACTCGCACCCGTCGTCACATGATCCTTCCCCAGGGTAAGTTCCTCAGCAATACGACCACCGAACAGGGAAGAAATTATACTTTCAAGCTGTTCCTTGTCCTGGCTGTAACTGTCTTTCTCAGGCAAAAACATGGTTACGCCCAATGCCGTGCCCCTGGGAATAATCGTTACTTTATAAACGGGATCATGTGAAGGCACCAGACGACCGACAATGGCATGCCCGGCCTCATGGTATGCTGTATTCCTTTTATCCTCTTCACTCATGACCATAGAACGTCGCTCTGCACCCATCATGATTTTATCTTTGGCCTTTTCCAGATCTTCCATTTCAACCAGCTTTTTATTGCCTCTTGCTGCAAACAGGGCGGCTTCGTTAACAAGGTTGGCAAGATCAGCACCGGAAAAACCCGGTGTGCCACGTGCGATAATGCCCGGCTTCACATTGTCAGCGGCTGCAACTTTACGTACATGTACCTTCAGAATTTGCTCACGACCACGAATATCCGGTAATGGCACGACCACCTGTCGATCGAAACGACCAGGTCTGAGTAAGGCGGGGTCAAGTACATCTGGCCTGTTTGTCGCTGCAATCACAATAACGCCTTCATTGCCTTCAAAGCCATCCATTTCGACGAGTAACTGATTTAATGTTTGCTCGCGCTCATCATGTCCGCCACCCAATCCTGCACCACGGTGCCGACCAACGGCATCTATTTCATCAATGAAAATAATACAAGGGGCATGTTTCTTTGCTTGTTCAAACATATCACGTACGCGTGAAGCACCTACCCCGACAAACATCTCAACAAAATCGGAACCAGAGATGGTAAAGAATGGCACGCTTGCTTCACCTGCAATGGCCCTGGCTAATAAGGTTTTACCTGTTCCAGGTGCACCCACCATCAAGACACCCGAAGGGATCCTGCCACCGAGTTTTTGGAATTTGCCGGGATCACGCAAGAATTCAACCAGCTCACTGACTTCTTCTTTGGCTTCTTCTACACCAGCGACATCGTTAAAAGTAATCTTGATCTGATCTTCGCCAAGCAAACGAGCACGACTTTTTCCAAATGACAAGGCACCACGACCACCACTGCCAC
Source organism: uncultured Enterobacteriaceae bacterium (assembly GCA_964504725.1). Lineage (GTDB taxonomy): Bacteria > Pseudomonadota > Gammaproteobacteria > Eutrophobiales > Eutrophobiaceae > SMWN01. The sequence goes on along the minus strand of CAZDFI010000016.1, from coordinate 30,702 downwards.
CCTGCATTTGTCGCATGAAATAAAACCAGATACCAAAGATCAGGATAAAAGGTAGCCAGGTAATGAATGCATGTGCCCATAAAGAATTATCTGGTGATGCACCTTTAATCTCAACATTATGTTCAAGTAAGGTGCCAATCAACGCTTTATTATCCGTCTCAGGACTATATGTCGCAAATCGCGTATCATCTGCGTGTCGACCACTGATCACACTGCCCTGGATCTTGACGTTTTTAACAGCACCATTTTTCACTTCGCTGAGGAAACTTGAATAGGATATTTCACTGACAACGGGTGTCGCGAAATTTTTGAAAATCATCATCAACACTAATGTGATAATAACCATCATTAATAAAGTTCTTGCCGTTTCGTTCAAAATAAAACCTCTTTAAATATAATGCTCTATGTTGCTCCGCCTTAACTATAACCTAAAGGTCTTTGCTAAAACATAAAATTCACGAGAATCATCACGCGAAGCCTTTGGCTTTCTGACAATGATTTTTCCAAAATGTTCTTTTAATTCATGGCGATACCTGTCTGTCCCTTCGCCCTCAAAAACCTTAACCAGCATATCCCCACCAGCTTTCAACACACTTTTAGCCAAATCAAAGCTCAATTCTGCCAGGTGGAGACTACGTGCCTGATCCGCTACCCTGATACCTGATAAGTTGGGGGCCATATCCGAAATTACAAGATCTGCCCTGGCATTATTCATCGCTTGCAAACATTCTTCATAAACTGACTGCTCGGTAATATCGCCTTCTATAATCAATGTGTTATCGATGGGCTCAATCGGTAGAATGTCAATCGCCAGCAATCGACCTTCATGGCCAATTTTCTCGCTGACATATTGAGACCAGCTTCCTGGTGCCGCGCCCAAATCGATGACCACTTGCCCTTGCTTGAATAAATGGTCTCTCTCATCAATTTCAATAAGTTTGTATACGGCACGCGATCGATAGTGAGATTGTTGTGCTTGCTTAACGTAGGAATCTTTTTGCTGGCGAGCTAACCAGTTTTTTTTACTGGATCCTTTCGCCATTTCTGAAGATCTTCAATTATTATGCGTAACGAACTTTGAGAATTTCGTATTCAATGGTGCCGCTGGGGGCATTCACTTCTACAGTATCATCAACTTCTTTGCCTATTAATGCTCTGGCAATCGGTGATGTCACTGATATGAGTAACCTTTCAATATCTGCTTCAATCTCTCCGACGATCTGGTAAGTGACTTCCTGATCATTTTCCACATTGACTAGATCAACGGTTGCGCCAAAAACAACTTTGTTCTTTGCGTTCAAGGTCTTGACATCGATTATCTGAGCATCAGCCAAAGCACTTTCAATCATACCAATGCGCCCCTCCAGAAAACTTTGTTCTTCCCGAGCAGCATGATATTCAGCGTTTTCACTTAAATCGCCATGCGCGCGCGCTACCGCTATGGCAGCAGATATACGTGGCCGATCAACCGTTTTAAATTCTTTCAATTGCTCACGCAATTCCTGTGCACCTTTTGCTGTGATGGGTGCCTTACTCATGCCAGTACCTCATGGAAATCCCTTCATGCCGGTCTCTTTATACTTATCTCTTTATGCAAATCCTGTAATCGATAAACCTGTCCCAGGTCGTTATTTTTCAAAGCCAGAATCGTCGCCATAGCCCCAGCCATAGTTGTAGTATAGAAGACCTTATGTTGTAAAGCAGTTCGTCGAATCGAATAAGAATCTGCAATCGCCTGTTTATCTTCTGTTGTATTAATGATCATGTCTATTTCATCATTTTTCAACATATCCACGATATGCGGTTGGCCTTCTCGTACTTTATTAACGCCTTCACACTCAAGTCCAGCTCCCTTGATACTACTCGCAGTTCCATGTGTAGCACAAAGAGTAAATCCCAGCTGTACCAGTTCTTTAGCAGCAATCACAGCAACGTCCTTATCTTCATGACGTACACTGATAAAGACCAGACCTGATTTTGGTATTACATCACCAGCAGCCAGCTGACCCTTGGCAAATGCTTCCCCAAATGTTCTACCCACTCCCATGACTTCACCCGTTGATTTCATCTCAGGTCCCAACAAGGAATCCACACCAGGAAATTTGATGAATGGAAACACAGATTCCTTAACGCAGAAATAATCGGCTTTGTTGGCTTTTTTGACTTTCTGCTCTGCAAGACTTTTTCCAGTCATGCAATTCACGGCAACCCTCGCCAGTGAAATGCCTGTTGCCTTGGAAACAAATGGTACCGTTCTTGAGGCACGAGGGTTCACTTCCAGTACATAAATATCATTACCCTGAATCGCAAATTGTGTGTTCATCAAACCAATGACATTCAGCCCCTTGGCCATAGCACGCACCTGTTCTTCAAGTTGTGCCTGAATCTCTTCACTTAAACTATGCGGTGGCAAAGAACACGCGGAATCACCTGAATGTACGCCCGCCTGTTCAATATGTTCCATAATGCCACCAATCAATACTTCTTCACCATCACAGATGGCATCCACATCAACCTCGATGGCATCATTTAGAAATCTATCCAGTAACACAGGTGATTCGTTGGAAACTGAAACCGCAGTGCTCATATAAATGCGTAGATCATTCTCATTATAAACAATCTCCATGGCCCGCCCACCCAGAACATAGGAAGGTCTGACGACCAGAGGGTAACCAATTTCTTCGGCCAATTTGACGGCCTGCTCAGTTTCTCTTGCCGTGCGATTTGGTGGCTGTTTTAAATCCAGCTCAACTAACAATTTCTGGAAGCGCTCTCGATCTTCAGCCAAATCGATAGAATCTGGAGAAGTCCCTATGATAGCTGCGCCTGCAGCTTCCAGTTCACGGGCTAATTTTAATGGTGTCTGACCACCATACTGAACGATGACACCCTGAGGTTTCTCAATCTCAATAATTTCCAGTACATCTTCCAGTGTCAGAGGCTCAAAATATAAACGGTCAGAAGTGTCGTAATCTGTAGAGACAGTCTCTGGATTACAATTCACCATAATGGTTTCATAGCCTGCTTCGCGCATGGCTAATGCTGCCTGCACACAACAATAATCAAACTCAATGCCTTGTCCGATGCGGTTTGGCCCGCCACCTAACACCATAATCTTTTGTCGATCACTCGGTTCGGCTTCGCATTCTTCTTCATAAGTGGAATACATATACGCTGTCGTTGCTGCGAATTCTGCAGCACAGGAATCAACACGTTTAAAAACAGGACGAAGATTATTTTCGTATCTGAATTTTCGAACTGCCTGTTCAGTGGTCCCAATTAGCGAAGCTAAACGACTATCAGAAAAACCTTTTCGTTTAAGTTCTCGTAATCTGTCTACATCCAATGATTGATCGCCTTGTTGCCTTACCATGTTCTCTTCTTTTACAAGATCCTCAATTTGTGCCAAAAACCAGACATCAATTTTGCAACACTGATGGACTTCATCCATCGTCATGCCACGACGAAAAGCATCTGCCACAAACAACAGTCGCTCGCCCCTGGGTACGCGCATTTCTTTTTGCACTCGTTCAAGCGCATCTTCATCCTCACTGATTGCAGGTTCATTTAAACCATCCAGATCAGTTTCCAGTCCACGCAAAGCTTTCTGTAAAGATTCCTGAAATGTTCTACCAATGGCCATGACCTCACCGACAGATTTCATCTGTGTTGTCAGACGATCATCTGCCTTGGGAAATTTCTCAAAGGTAAACCTGGGTATCTTGGTAACGACATAATCAATGGTTGGTTCGAAAGATGCCGGTGTCGCGCCACCGGTGATTTCGTTATCCAGTTCGTCCAGGGTATAACCGACAGCCAACTTTGCCGCGACTCTGGCAATGGGAAAGCCGGTTGCCTTGGATGCCAATGCAGATGAACGTGATACCCTCGGGTTCATTTCAATAATAATCAATTCACCGTTGTCAGGATTCACGGCGAACTGGACATTTGATCCCCCCGTCTCGACACCGATTTCTCGCAATACCGCAATTGAGGCATCACGCATGATCTGATATTCCTTATCCGTCAGGGTTTGTGCTGGCGCAATGGTAATAGAATCCCCTGTATGCACCCCCATTGGGTCAAGATTTTCGATGGAACAGATGATGATGCAGTTGTCTTTATGATCGCGCACGACTTCCATTTCAAATTCTTTCCAACCAAGCACAGATTGTTCAAGCAATATTTCTGATGTCGGTGATGCGTCGATCCCATGCTCACAAATCTCTAAAAACTCTTCACGGTTATAAGCGATACCGCCTCCCGTCCCGCCGAGTGTAAATGAAGGGCGAATAACCGTTGGAAAACCGATTTCTTCCTGGGCGGCTTTTGCCTGATCCATATCGTGGGCGACGATGGATTTTGGCGTAGACAGACCAATTTTTGTCATGGCATCTTTGAACAACTGGCGATCCTCAGCCTTATCAATGGCTTCTACTGAAGCACCAATTAATTCAACATTATATTTTTTCAGCACACCTTCACGGTTCAGATCCAGCGCGCAGTTCAATGCCGTCTGCCCACCCATGGTGGGTAAAATTGCATCGGGACGTTCTTTCTCGATAATTCTTTCAACGACTTGCCAGTGCACAGGTTCGATATAAGTCGCATCGGCCATTTCCGGATCAGTCATGATCGTTGCCGGATTTGAGTTCACCAGGATGACACGAAAGCCCTCTTCTCTTAAGGCTTTACAGGCCTGGGCACCCGAATAATCAAACTCACATGCCTGCCCGATAATGATCGGTCCTGCACCAATAATCAGAATACTTTCTATGTCTGTACGTTTAGGCATTAGTATGTGAAACGTTAAATGTGAAAAGTGAAAAGGTAATCATTGCCATATTTCCTTACGCACCGGTCTTCATCAATTCGATAAAGTGTTCAAATAAGGGTCGGACATCATGTGGCCCTGGACTCGCCTCCGGGTGTCCTTGAAAACCGAACGCCGGAAATTCGTTATGATGTATGCCTTGCAGCGAACCATCAAACAAGGAACGATGCGTTGGAGACAATGTCTCCGGCAGACTGGCTTCGTCTACGGCAAAACCATGATTCTGACTGGAAATTATCACCCTTTTACTCTCCAGACATTGCACCGGATGATTGGCACCGTGATGACCAAATTTCATTTTGACTGTCTTTGCGCCCATTGCTAAAGACAATAGCTGGTGGCCCAGACAAATGCCGAATACGGGTATTTTGCTGGCCACAAGCTCACGAATGGCTTCAATTGCATAATCACAAGGTTCAGGATCGCCGGGTCCATTAGAGAGGAAGATACCATCCGGTTTTTCCGCCAATACATCACTCGCAGACGTCTGCGCAGGTACCACGGTTAAATGACAGCCGGATTCAGCCAATATTCTTAATATATTACGCTTTACGCCAAAATCGCAGGCAACTACATTGAAGCTTTTATTCGACGAATCCGGTTCGGGTAATCCATGTCCAAGAGTCCAGGTTCCCTGTGTCCATTCGTAGCTTTTCCCGGTAGAGACAACTTTTGCCAAATCAGCACCAAGCAAGCCCGGAAATCCTTGTGCTGCCCTGATCGCCAATTGCGTATCAAATTTTCCAGCAACGATGCAGCCTTTCTGCGCACCCTTTTCACGTAAAAGTCTTGTCAGTCGGCGTGTATCAATATCGGCAATCGCAACCACTTTGTTGCGCTGGAGATAAGCGTCTAGTGATTCTTCAGAACGCCAGTTGCTCGCCTGAAAGGGTAAATCACGGATCACCAATCCACTGGCGAAGATTTTGCCAGACTCTTCATCTTCGGCGTTAATGCCGATATTTCCAATATGCGGTTGAGTCAGGGTGATAATTTGCTGACAGTAGGAAGGATCTGTAAGAATTTCCTGGTAGCCAGTGATTGCAGTATTAAAAACGACTTCGCCAACAGTTTGCCCGTCAATACCAATGGATTTGCCATAAAAAAGGCTGCCATCTTCTAATGCCAGCAATGCCGTGTGATTCAACAATTTCCTCCGGACACAATAAAAAGGGAGCAACCAGAGGGGTTACTCCCAGCGATTCAGATGCGGGGGATTCTACTTGAGAAACCCCCGTTTTGTCCATGCAAGATGGAGAATAGATTTTACGGTAAAAGTGTGAATATTAATGAATAATACGTCGCTATGATGAGCACATATCCCATCTGTCACAAAGAAGATATTCCAGAGAATGGCGCGAAAGGCTTTATGCTTGAAGCTCGTTCAGGAGAGATAGCTTTTTTTGTCGTCCGTAAAAATGCCCGGTACTTTGCTTATGTAAATTCATGTCCACATACCAATATCAATCTTGAATGGTTGCCTGACCAGTTTCTTGATAAAAATAATGAATTGATCCAATGCTCGACACATGGCGCAAAATTTAATATTAAAGATGGCTTCTGTATTTTTGGGCCGTGTCTGGGCCGAAAATTAAAGTCGCTTGAGATTCGGATTGAAGGTGATTCCCTGCAACTGGTCACAGACTACTAACACAGTAATGACTAGTCTTCATTCATTCTTAATCATTCACGGGTATCGATGGAACAATATTAGCGTCACTACTGTATTCCAGCTTCTCATATGTAACATCACCCGCAGGTGGCCGGTCAGTAATCTGCCACTGGCCGTGTTCATCTCGCCATTTGTATAGTTGTGTTGTTGTCGGCGCCGGTTCGAGTGGTGTCCCTTTTACCCACTGTTGCCAAACATCAGGATTGAGATATAAATAAGCACCTGCACCTGATAATGCAATTAACAACACAATAATAAATTTCATTTAATTAAGAACCAATCCAAAGCTGTCTATTCTATGTTTGACCAGTTCATCAAACAACTATCACTAGTCAATCTGGCTGATTTATTGCTTGTAGCTTAATGGAAATATCTCCAAAAATATTTTTCTGATGATTCTCTAATAAAGATACCTTATGCCTATACCTGCGTACACGTTAAATTCCGGGGCAGGTTCGAAATAACGTCCGCCAAAGGCATTGATTCGAACATTGCCTACATATTCTTCATCAAAAAGATTATTAATCCCCACATAAGGTGATATTTCCAGATCATCCATGGTCTTTATATAACCCGCCCGAAAATTTGAAACCCCATAGGGTCTGTTCTGGGCTGTGTTGGCATTATCAACATACATATTGCTGACATACTGAAAATCAATGCTGGAAAAGAAACCAGAGGGGTGTGTATAGCCTAATTCAGCATAGAAATTATGCTCGGGTAATCCGGGCAATTCATTACCCGCGCAAGTTGTACAAACAGAAGCTGGGAAATTATCAAAGGAAAAATCACTATAGGTGTATGACATCAACATGTTGACACCTGCAACGGGGATAAATGAAACTGTCGCTTCCACGCCGTTTCTTGTTGTGTCCGCATTATTGAAAAAAGAACGACCACCAATATTAACAATATTAACAATCTCATCTTCAACATCGATATGAAAAACCGCAAGATCATAATTGAAGCGCGAATTAACATAACCCTTAACACCTATTTCATAATTCAATGCCTTTTGTGCTGACACATTGGCAAATCCACCAGTTGCCACATTGGCTAACTCGGTAAACGTTGGTGTTTCAAAGACGCTCGATATATTCGCATATAGATTAGTCTTTTGATTTATCGCCCATAAGACGCCAGCCGTGGGACTGAGTTCCTCAAAATTCAACTCAATAGATTGGTCACCATCCCCAAGAAAAATATCGTCGACTTCCAAATTGACCTTGTCATATCTAAGTCCCAACACTAATTCAAAATTATCGGTTAATGCCAGCTCATTACGTAAATAAATACCTAATGAATCACCTTGTTCCAATTGATTAAGTGTTTGCGCTCCTTGAAAGCCACTGTTATTTGCATATCGTTGTCTATCATCTTCCTGTGAATCTACTTCGACCCCTATAATGGTGCGGTTATTACGCCCAAATAGATCCCCTGATATGCTATATTGCGCACCACCTCCAAGTTGAAAGCGTTCAAACTCTATATATCCACTAGCAAGCACTGGTATTAAGCCAACAAAATTCCTCATAAGGTAATAATTTCGTAAGATTAGTTCCTGGTTTGGAGTAATCTGTTTACGATAGGTAAAACCCAATTTTTGTTGATCGATGTCCTCACCTGCATTAAAGGCAACATTCCGATCTCTCGCCTGACGACGATCAGTATCAACACTGGCCTGATCTATTCCACCCGGATCATCTGCCTGAGGCGCATCATATGCTGTAAATATGGTTGTAAAATCTGAAGTATCATCAACTTTATATCTAAATTTAGAATTGAATTTAGTATTACGCGCCCGGCTATGTGAGCGATAACCTGTCACATCCAGATGTGATAGGTTAAGAAAATAAGACAACTTGCCTATTTGACCACCCGTTTTTATATTACCAATCTTACTCTGGTACTCGCCCATACTAATGTTACCTTCAACATAGGGTTCAACATCATCTTCATCACCGGTAAAAAAATGTATGACACCGCCAGAAGAACTACCGTAGAGGGATGACACTGGGCCACGCATAACTTCTATTCGATTGATTGAATTCAAATCAATATCTTCTATCCCGCCCTGGCCATCAACCGTTGTTAGTGGAATACCATCCTGATAAAGTTTGATCCCTCGCGTACCAAAATTTGCGCGTGCTCCAAAACCTCGAATTGAGATTTTCAAACTTTGTGCAAAATTATAACGATTTTGCATAAACAAACCCGGTATCTTGACCAACGATTCATCAAGGCCAAGTTTTTGTTTACCGAGCCCAATATCATTTTTATCAACAACCCCGATAGCCGCTGGAATTTTATACAATGATTCCTCAACGCGTGTTGCACTGACTGTGATGTCCCCAAGTTGTTCGACCTGCTTTTCTCTGGATTCAATATCTTCAGCTGAAACTATCATTGCGGATAGCCCCCATACCGTGAAAATAACCTTTGTGACGTACAAAGTTCTTCTTTCCATATTTCCTCTCCCACTACCTGGTTATTAAGCCGTATACTAACTGTCTTTCTATTGGGCAGTTCCGGACCATTTGTATACTGATAGCAATCATTGAGCCAATAAGCGGTAAGGATAATGGTAAAAAGTTGTTTTATTGATCAATATCAAATAAAACCCATATAAATGTTAGAAACCTGACGGATTTAGCTATTAATACCTACACGAATCCTATTTTCTTAATAGATTTTGATAATGAAAAAATAGAGATAAGTATTGGATTGGTTACTTAAAACCAGGACTGGTTCATATAAACCACTGACTGCTCGGTGAATTCAAGTTCCAAGTGCACCACCTTCTACAACCAATCGTTAGGCCGATTCCTTGAACCCGCGCCTGAATTGAATCTGTTTGCGGGAATGTCGCTTAGATTTCATTAAATTTAACTTATCAAGTCACGCTGGTTCCAGAGAACGAAGCAGCATGACTTGATTTATACCTGTCATATACCAGATTTAAATCTAAACTCCAGAATTTCCAGTTCCAGATTACCTGCGGGTCGTTCCCAAATAACAACATCTGAGGTTTTCTTACCAAGAAGTTCTCGTGCCAATGGAGAGACCCAGCTTAGAAATCCTTGCTCAGGAACTGCTTCGTCCTCACCCACAATAACAAAAATGTATTCCTGATCATTTACATCAATTAATTTAACTGTGGCACCGAAACGAATTTCTTTTGATAGCTGTTTCGAGACATCGACCGGAATTGCACATTGAAGTCGTTTTTCCAGATAACGAAGTTCTGCCTCAACAGTCTTGATTCTATTTTTTGCAGAAAGATCATCTTCCTTTTTTAATCGATTGCGCTTTTTCCTTAAGTCTTCGACTTCTGACTTCATCTTTTGCAATCCGTCTGTGGTGATGTAGTTCGGATGCTCACTTTGTGGACGTTCAGGCAGGTCGGACTCTGCCTGATCACCGTCCGGCTCCTTGACAAAGGCTCTGCTCATAAACAACTCGCTCTGGAATATATCATTCTGATTCTCTTGATCTTGATTATCTTAAATCAGGATTCTCTCACTTTGGGAGATACATCTTATTTTTATCCAGCTGATAGCTCCAGGGCAGGTTGCTATTCTTCCAACCATTTAAACTACGTTCACCATTCTTCGCCATGTCACCCTCAAAACCATCGACCACTGAATAAACATTCGTGAACCCTGCCTCGTTTAAAAAATCAGCCGCAGATGCACTTCTGCCTCCTGAACGACACATCAAAAAGATCTTGTCATCCCGGTTGAGTCCTTTTTCTTCAAGTCTCTGTTTGACTGTATTCAAAAAGTTCGGGTTACTTGTCATTTTAAAACTGCCCCATTCATCATTCCAGGTCATCGGCTCTGCCATTAACATAAAAGGAACATTCGCGTCGGCCACCGTGGGCATGCCAATATGTGCTATTTCAGATCGCGTACGAACATCAAGGAACAATATTTTATTTCCTTCTGTTTGAATCACTTCATAGGCTTCCTTTGAAGTTACGTAGTGCTCAGCCTTGGTCTGTTTGTATTCCGGGATACCCTTCGTATTAATATTTTTATCCTGGGCAAATACATCAATTGAATTCATTACAAATAGTAGAGTGGTCATTATTGCAAATCTCAACATTGTAAATCTCCAACCATTCCTGTAAAAAAGAGAAACCGTGCCCTCCTGTCTTAGTTCTCCTTCAAGGTGATATTGACGGATTCAGAGTGACCCAGATGCTCCAAGACAAGGCACAGTCCGCAGAAAATGGTTATTCCCTTTTTAAGGGCTGTAACGCCGTATTGGAGCATTTGAGTCACTCCCAACGGGCGTGCCGGGAAGCAGTCGTCTGCGGTGTTGCGCCTCTTGACAAGGACTCGCCATTATCGACGAGACGCGCCTTGCAGACAACTGCTTCCCGACTCGCTGAACCCATCAATATCACCTTGAAGGAGTACGAGTATAGGGCAACAAATCGACAATTCGACCACTCAATAATTATCTGGGGAAAATAGCTTCGGGAAATACATTAATATCAATACCCCAGACAATGGGTAACAGGAACATCACAAAAGTCGTTATCAAAACGGCACCCAGCAGATTGAGCCATATACCTGCCTTCATCATTTGTGGAATCGTGACATATCGGCTACTGAAAATAATGGCATTAGGGGGGGTGGCTACCGGTAACATAAAAGCGAATGATGCAGCAATCACAGTTGAAATCATTAATCCGAAAGGATGTATCTGCATGGCGCCAGCCAATGCCGCCATAATAGGTAGCGTCAGTGATGCAGTGGCTGTATTTGATGTAAGCTCTGTCAGGAATATAACCAATAAAGTCACGACGGCAATTATCACTATGATATGACTACCATCCAGTATTGAGAGTTCGCCAGCGAGAAATGTCGTTAAACCTGTTTCACTAAATCCTCTTGCCAGTGCAAAGCCGCCGCCGAATAAAATTAAAATATCCCAAGGGATTTTCACAGCTGTCTTCCAGTCGAGTAAAAATTCACGTTTATGCCATTCCGATGGAATAACAAACAACAACAAAGCCCCTGCCATCGCAATGGTAGAATCTTTGATTAAATGGAAAATTTCCAAATCAAATAAACCTCGCACTATCCAGAGCATGGCGACCAGACAAAAAACAAATAAAACTTTCTTTTCCTGAGAGCTTATTTCTCCAAGTGCCCGTATTTCATTAAGGATTGTTTCTTCGCCACCGGGCAAATGATCAATTTCACTGGGGTAGGCGATCCTTGTTAGATAAAACCATGTGATCGCAAGCATGACAATTGCTAATGGAAGACCAAACGCCATCCATTGCAAAAAATTGATGCTGATCCCATAAATGTCTTCAACGATCCCGGCAAAAACCAGATTAGGTGCTGTACCAATGAGTGTCGCAATGCCCCCGATAGAAGCTGAATAACCAATGCCTAACATCAGCGCGATGCCAAAACGAAAATGACCTTCGCGAGTATCAATATTATTTGCAGAATCGGACAACTCTATTTCTTTGGCAATTTGATGCAATACTGCCAAACCAACGGTAAGCATCATCATGGTTGATGCCGTATTACTGATCCACATGGAAAGAAACGCCGTGGCGATCATAAATCCAAGTATGATTCGATCAGGTGTCATCCCGACAATGCGAATGGTGTGCAATGCAATGCGTTGATGCAAGTTCCATTTTTCAACAGTCACGGCGATCATAAAACCACCCATAAACAAAAAAATCAGATGATGCGCGTAAGATTGTGTGACTTCACCTGGCGACATCACGTCAAGAATTGGATATAAGACAATAGGAATTAATGCAGTAGCAGGGATAGGAATGGCTTCCGTTATCCACCATATTGCCATCAGCACTGCTATCCCCGCGACAATCATCCCCTGCTCGCTTAAGCCTTCCGGTTGTGGGATGAACAAGAACACCAGAAATAATAATGGCCCGATGAGCAGGCCGAAGGTCGAACGACTCATTAACAAATACCTTATTATTTTAAGATTAAAATCAAGATGCCTCATACTTATTGAGATAATCCATCAATACACGATAAGTGAAACCCCAAAGCGGAACATCATCCAGCATCACATAAGGAAATTTATATTGCGGGTATTCGGGGATCATTAAATTATCACTGTGCAATTCAGGATCCTTAAGTGTCTCTATCTCCTGCCACCTTGCTTCTTCCATTTCCGTGGTATCAAGCTGTAATTCTTTTTTCTCTTTTAATTTCCAAAGAAAAGGCGCAACCACTACAGGATGCCCTGAATAATATCCCGCAGTAGCATGTGGTAAAGCCATAGTGAGTTCGTCTCTCGTTAACAAACAACCACATTCTTCGTAGGTTTCCCGGATACTGGTATCAATTAAATCATTGTCCCCCTTCTCCCTTTTCCCTCCTGGGAATGCCCATTGACCGGACCATGGATCATCTTTATTTTTTGCGCGTCTTAACAAGAGGACACATGGAGATGCACATTCCGTGATGATTAAGGCAACAGCAGCACATGCATTATTTTTTTTCATTTAAACGAATGATAACAATAAATGCTTATCCAGAGGGGCTGGATTTATACATATTAAAAGAGACTGAAGATAAATATTATCGCTTTGATTACCTACTCGTAGTAGTTTACTGGCTTTACACAGCATACTTCACAATTAATGATAGAATAAATAATGTTCATCTGTTAACAAAATATTTTAATAGATTTTTTATGACTTCTGATACAAATTTCTACGAACAACTTACAGGGTTTCCCGAGTTTACTCAATTCACAGAATTGGAGCGGTATAGTCCGCTTCCCTCTGATTGGTATGTATTGATTACAGATGTTACAGGTTCAACCAATGCCATTGAAGATGGTCTTTATAAGGAAGTGAATTCATTGGGAGTCGCATCGATTGTTGCCTTGTTAAATGCTGTTACACCTTTAAAAGTACCCTATGTCTTTGGTGGTGATGGTGCCACTGTGTGTATTCCTCCATCCAGTAAGGCAGCTGCAGAATCAGCGTTGGTTGCTGCGAAACAAATGGCGAAGAAGAATTTTGGCCTGGATTTACGAATTGGCATGGTTTCAATGAATGATATAGAAGCTGCCGGTCATCAGATACTCGTTGGTAAATATCAACCTTCAGCTTATTTCCAACAAGCCATGTTTCAGGGAGATGGTTTAAGTCATGCTGAATCATTAATTAAAGATCCAGAGCAGGATAATCCTTTTCAACAAGCCATGTTTCAGGGAGATGGTTTAAGTCATGCTGAATCATTAATTAAAGATCCAAGAAAAGATAATCCTTTCATTATTTCCGAAGAACAGATTGAAGCAAATGGAAGTTTTGAAGGATTTGAATGCCGCTGGAATGAAATTCCCAGTCCGCATGAAGAAACCGTTGCGATTCTGGTGCAAGTACTTGAAAAAGATATCGTTGCAAAAGAAATTATTTATCAAGAAGTTTCCCAGAAAATATTAAATATTTATGGGGATGAAAAGGAGCATCACCCACTTCGCATGGAAAAACTTTCTTTAACGAATTCTGCAAAGAAATTATCAAATGAAGTTAAGGTACGGGTTGCCTCTTTGAATTTCTGGAGTCGTTGTCGTTATATACTAAAGCTGGAATTATTATCCTGTGTTGGTCGATACCTTATGCGAAAGAAAGTTAAAACTGAAAATACTGATTGGGGTAACTATAAACAGATCCTCATTGAGAATTCTGATTATCGAAAATTTGATGAAGTATTGCGTATGATTATTTCTGGTACTTTGGAACAAAGAAACCAATTGACAGTATATTTTGAACAACTCCATAAAGAGAAAAAAATTGTATTTGGGATTCATGCCTCTCCTAATGCACTTATCACTTGCCTGGTTTTCAATTACGATACCGACCATGTTCACTTTCTGGATGGTGCTGATGGAGGATATGCGATGGCTGCAAAAGATATGAAAAAACAATTAAAAGAGCTTTACAGCAGTTGATTTCAAAAAGACATATAGGGTAACAACTATGAAAGAAATGGTTTCAGGCAGCTGCCTTTGTGGAAAGGTTACTTATGAATATGTCGGGCCAATCAAGGTGTTTCAATACTGCCATTGTTCGCGATGTCAGAAATTCACAGGTTCTGCATACGCATCGAACATTATAATCGAACCAGGGCAATTTAAATGGCTCAGTGGTGAATCATTTTTAGGTCGATTTGAACTTCCAGAAGCAAAATATTTCGCAACATCGTTCTGTACGAAATGTGGGTCATCTTTACCCTGGCTAACGAAGGGTGGAAACGCGATAGTAATACCAGCAGGCACATTAAATGATGACCCAATGGAAAAACCAGTCCACAATATATTTATGGCAGATAAAGCTCCATGGTTAGAAGAAGTCTGTGATCTTAAACACTATGAAGCGCTACCGGTTAAATAGTATCAGTACAATCTAATTACTATTGGAGGAAAGGTCATGACTCTTGAATTAATCCGCAACGTTCTGGGCTGGTGTGCGCTGATTAACTACGGGATATTACTTTTATGGTTCCTGTTTTTTTCACTGGCTCACGATTGGCTTTTTCATTTCCATGGCAAGTGGTTTTCCTTATCGATTGGGAATTTTGATGCCATCCACTACCTGAGCATGGCCTTCTACAAATTAAGTATATTTCTGTTTTTTCTCACGCCTTATTTAGTGTTACGAATCTTCGTATGATATTTAGCGAGGTGTAAATCATGCTTTCAGTCGAAATAGATGAAATAAATTATATAGCAATACTTGAGCCAGATGGGCCGTTGTCGAAAAATGACTTCATTCAAGCTGCAAAGGTCATTGATCCATATATCGAGGATAATGGTCACTTAAACGGCCTTATCATTCATACAGAGTCTTTCCCCGGATGGGAGTCATTCGCGGCGCTATCTTCCCACCTTAAATTTGTCCAGGAACATCACAAAAAAATATCCCGTGTCGCATTATCAACGGATTCGGTGGTTGGTAACTTTGCAGAAGCAATTGCCAGTCACTTTGTAAATGCAGAAATTAAATTATTTTCTTATCAAGCGCTGGAAGAAGCCAAAGCATGGGTTAATGAAGTCTAGTTAATCCCTAAAACATCCTGCATATCAAACAAGCCTTTGTCTTTATCTGCCAGCCATTGTGCTGCTCTGACTGCACCGGAGGCAAAGGTTTTTCTGGAGGTAGCTTTGTGCGTAATCTCAACACGTTCGCCTGCTGAGGCAAACATCACGGTATGTTCTCCTACAATGTCTCCTGCGCGAATGGTCTCAAAGCCAATGGTGTTTTTATCGCGTTCACCAGTGAGACCTTCGCGACCGTAAACAGCACAGTCTTTCAAGTTACGACCGAGGGTGTCTGCTATAACTTCACCCATGCGTAGAGCTGTTCCTGAAGGCGCATCTTTTTTATGTTTATGGTGCGCTTCGATAATTTCGATATCCGACTCTTCTCCAATGACCTGCGCTGCCATTTCCAGTAACTTTAAACAAAGATTGACACCGATACTCATGTTTGGCGCAAAGACGATGGGAATATCTTTTGCGGCTTTTTTAATAAGTTCTTTTTGAGTGTCATCAAGACCTGTTGTACCTATCACCATACACTTACCAGCAGCACGACATTTTTCCAGATTTTCTGTCAGTGATGTTGCAATGGTGAAATCAATCAGCACATCAAACTGATCTACAACGTTGGCAATATCATCAGTAATCACGACGCCTATATTACCAATGCCTGCTTGTTCTCCTGCATCAACGCCGATCATGGAAGAACCGCTATATTCTATTGCAGCAGCTATCTCGACGTTATCTGTTTCATTACAAACTTCCAGAATAGTTTTCCCCATTCTGCCCGCTGCACCACAGACACCAATTTTAATTGCCATGAATATTTCTCTACTTAATTAACTTCTTAAATATTTTAACTTTTTACCCATACCATTTGGATATATGTCCTAATTTGTCATACCGTCAAAAAATTTCTTGACGCCATTCAACCATGATGAAGCTTGAGGACTATGTTTCGTTCCTCCCTCACCCATTGTTCGTTCAAGATTTTTGAGGATTTCCTTTTGTTCTTTTGTAAGATTAATCGGTGTCTCTACAATCGCACGACATAACAAATCTCCCTTTGATGAAGAGCGTACCGATCTTACACCCTTACCACGCAGTCGAAATAACTTTCCACTCTGAGTTTCAGCAGGGATTTTCAATCTGATGCGTCCATCTAGCGTTGGTACTTCCAGCTCCCCGCCGAGCGCGGCCAATGTGTAACTGATCGGAACATCACAATACAGGTCAGTATCATCTCTTTTGAAGATAGAATGTTCTTTGACATTAATGTGGACATACAGATCACCAGGTGGGCCACCATTTTCACCTGCTTCACCCTCGTTTGAGAGTCGTATTCGATCACCATTATCTACGCCTGGAGGCACCTTCACTGAAATCGTTTTTGTATCCTTAACCCTGCCCTGTCCATGACATGTAGTACAAGGATCCTTAATTATCTTACCTTGACCTCGACATTGAGGGCAGGTTTGCTGTAACGAGAAAAATCCCTGTTGCATCCGCACTTGTCCCTGACCGGCACAGGTAGGACAGATTATCGGACTACTACCTTTCTTTGCCCCCGACCCACTACAAGCCTTACATTCTGCAAGTTTTTGTATCCTGATTTTAACAGTCGTCCCGGCAACAGCATCCTCCAGGCTTAATTCCATGTCATAACGTAAATCAGCACCACGATATACGCGTGAACCTCCTCCTCGAGCACCACCGCCGAAAATATCACCAAAGACGCTATCAAAGATATCCCCCACACCTGCGCCACCGGGGCCTGCACCAGCATTATTTTCTACACCTGCATGCCCGAACTGGTCATAGGCTGCACGTTTACGCTCATCTGACAATATATCGTGGGCTTCTTTTGCTTCCTTGAATTTTTCTTCTGCTTTGTCATCACCCTCATTTCGATCTGGATGATGCTTCATCGCCAAACGTCGGTATGCCTTTTTCAATTCAGCATCCGTGGCATTCTTTGAAACGCCGAGCACCTCGTAATAATCTCGTTTTGCCATTTTTATTTTACGTTCTTATCCTGATTCCCAATATGTTTATCAATTTATTTGAATCTTCATCACGCAAACAAGCCCGAAAGAAACTATATCTCTTTCGGGCTGCGCCTTCCTTATCTTTTAAATTAACCCGGCATATTTCAGCAGGGTCTTATGATAGCTTCTTACTTGTCGTCGTCTTTGACTTCCTCAAACTCGGCATCGACCACGTCATCTTGTGATTCTGTGCTGCCTTCAGTCGTTTCAGCTTCAGCCTCTCCCTGTTCTGCGCTCTGCTGATAGACACGCTCGGCTAATTTACCGGCGACTTCTGTCAGCTTCTGCGTCTTCTCATCAATCGCGTCCTTACTATCACCTTTCAATGCTTCTTCGACGTCTGCAATCGCGGTTTCAACATCTGTCTTTTCCTGATCTTCAACCTTGTCACCCAACTCATCGATAGATTTACGAGTAGCATGGATCATATTTTCTGCCATATTGCGAGATTCAACCATTTCTTTGGCCAGACGATCTTCCTCGGCATGTGCTTCAGCATCCTTTACCATGTTGTCAATCTCTTCATCTGAAAGACCACTTGATGCCTTGATGATAATAGACTGTTCCTTCCCCGTTGCCTTATCTTTGGCAGAAACGTTCAGTATGCCGTTTGCATCAATGTCGAAGCTGACTTCAATTTGTGGTACACCCCTTGATGCTGGTGGGATATTCGACAGATCGAACCGACCCAAAGATTTATTGCCTGTTGCCATTTCACGCTCACCCTGCAAGACATGCACGGTCACTGCCGTCTGATTGTCCTCAGCAGTAGAGAAAACCTGGCTGGCATTGGTCGGGATGGTTGTGTTCTTGTCAATTAATTTGGTCATGACACCACCCATGGTTTCGATACCCAGGGACAACGGCGTCACATCCAACAGCAGAACATCTTTGACATCACCGCCTAATACGCCAGCCTGAATCGCAGCACCCGAAGCCACCGCTTCATCAGGATTAACATCTTTACGTGGTTCCTTGCCAAAGAATTCCTGGACCTTCTCCTGTACCTTCGGCATACGCGTTTGCCCACCGACCAAAATAACGTCGGTAATATCTGCGATAGTCATCCCAGCATCTTCTAATGCAACACGACAGGGAGCAATGGTGCGATCAACCAGATCTTCAACCAATGATTCCAGTTTTGCACGTGTCATCTTAAGATTAAGATGCTTCGGGCCACTCGCGTCTGCCGTGATGTACGGTAAATTAATATCTGTTTGCTGACTTGAAGATAATTCAATTTTGGCTTTTTCTGCAGCTTCCTTCAATCGTTGTAAAGCCAAAGGATCGTTATGCAGATCGACACCTTGCTCTTTTTTGAATTCGTCACAGAGGAAATCGATGATGCGTAAGTCGAAATCTTCGCCGCCGAGAAAAGTATCGCCGTTGGTCGATAACACTTCAAACTGGTGCTCACCATCAATCACGGCAATTTCAATAATAGAGACATCAAAGGTACCACCACCCAGATCGTAAACCGCAATCTTGGCATCGCCTTCTTTCTTGTCCATGCCATAAGCCAATGCCGCAGCAGTCGGCTCGTTAATAATGCGCTTTACATCAAGCCCGGCAATTTTGCCAGCATCCTTGGTCGCCTGACGCTGCGAA
Organism: uncultured Enterobacteriaceae bacterium; assembly: GCA_964504725.1. GTDB lineage: Bacteria > Pseudomonadota > Gammaproteobacteria > Eutrophobiales > Eutrophobiaceae > SMWN01. The sequence continues at coordinate 11,483 of CAZDFI010000016.1, read as the reverse complement.
TCGTTAAAATAAGCTGGAACCGTCACAACAGCTTCCGTGACTTCTTCACCAAGATAATCTTCCGCCGTCTGTTTCATCTTCATCAATACACGGGCAGAAATCTCTGGTGAAGCCATTTTTTTGCCGTTGACTTCAACCCAGGCGTCACCATTATCGGCCTTTACGATCTTGTAGGGCACCATATGAATATCTTTCTGCACTACATCGTCTTCAAAACGACGGCCGATTAAACGCTTAACGGCAAATAAGGTGTTGTTAGGATTTGTGACAGATTGGCGTTTGGCAGATTGGCCGACCAAAACCTCATCACCTTCTGCATAGGCAACGATCGAAGGCGTCGTTCTTCCACCTTCGCTATTTTCAATTACCTTGGGTTGACCGCCTTCTAATACTGCGACACAGGAATTTGTTGTTCCAAGGTCTATACCAATTATTTTACCCATTTGACGTTCTCCAAAACTGCTAGATTAGTTAATAATGTCTGTAATTCTTACTGTTGCTACGTATATGCGTCTATTGCCTTATTTTTCAAGGGCATCGCAAGAACTATTTCGCCACAATCACCATTGCTGGTCTGATTAAGCGCCCATTCAACTCATAACCCTTCTGCAGTGTAGTGACGACTGTTCCTGATTCAGCATCATCCACTTCCTGCATGTTCACAGCTTCATGTTGATCTGGATTAAATTTATCGCCCTTTTGAGGGTCCACCGGACTGACCCCGGATTTTTCTAACGAAGAACAAAACATTTTCATGGTCAGTTCCATGCCCTCACGTAAACTACTGACATCCTCTACATTGTCTGACGC
>CAZDFI010000016.1:0-10663 GCA_964504725.1 uncultured Enterobacteriaceae bacterium | reverse complement strand
ACTGGCAGCAACTCATTAATAAATTTCTCCAGCGCGTACTTATGTGCATTCTCAATATCTCGGGAGGTACGTTTGCGTACGTTATCTAATTCTGCTTGCGCACGAACCGCCTTATCCAGGCTGTCTGCTGCTGATGTTTTTAAGGCTTCAATCTGCTCTGAAAGCAATTCAATAGTGACTTCTGGTGTGTCCTCCAGTTTGACTTCTACAGCATCACCTCCTGTTAGTTCCGACGCTACTTCATTCTGATTCATTTCACTTTGAGCCGGATCGACTTCTGTATCAATTATTTGATCTTCAACTTCCAAGGTATCTCCTTCCTGCTCTACTTTTTCTTGTTTTACTTCTTCTTGTTTTACTTTTTTCTTCCGCTTGCCTGTCATGACTTTCCTCAAGCTAATTAATAAATTTATAACAACAGGAAGCCCCTAATCACAGGACTACCCGGTTTATTTATAGGTAAATTTCCAGTTTATAAAGTGTTTGACCGGCCTTAACTGGGGGCGTCTATCTGGAATTCAAGGCTAATCCCAACATTTTTGCAGTTAAATCAACAATCGGTATCACTCTCTCATAATCCATGCGCGTTGGCCCAATGACACCAAGCACGCCCAATATCTGACCCTCAGACTCGTAGGGGGAAGTGACGATACTGCAATCATCAAGAACCTCATAACCCGATTCTTCGCCAATAAAGAGCTGGACACCTTTCGCGTTAATTGACTGTTCCAGCAGGTGCAAAATATCTCGTTTCTGATTAAAGGTATCGAATAAACGCTTTAGCTTTTCTATATCACCCCATCCTGAGACACCCATGAGATTTGTTTCACCTGCGATCACATAGTCATCTTGTGGATTAGAATTAATGGCTTGTTGCGCCATCTCTATGGCTGTCTGCATCAGCTTATTGACGTTATCTTTCATACTTTCAAGTTCAGCCACCATACTCTTACGTATTTCGTTCAATTCTTTGCCTGAAAACATTTTATTCAGATAATTGGCCGCTTGTTCCAGTTCTGATGCGCTGAATGTCCGCGCCGTATGAATAATCCTGTTTTGGATCTCATTATCACTCATGACAAAAATGACGAGGATTCGATTATCCGAGAGTGAAACAAATTCAACTTGACTCAACTTACTCTGCTCAATGCGAGGTAACATCACTACACTGGCCAAATGCGTAATATCGGATAGCATTGAGGAGGTTCTTTGCATCAAGTTCTGTGTATTTTCGATCGATTCCATCTCCTCGGCCATACGATCGATATCTTCTGCATCAAGATCGCCCACACGAAGCAAATTATCGACGAACAAACGATAGCCTCTGGCGGTTGGAATACGACCCGCTGAAGTATGTGGTGAATGCAACAAACCCATGTCTTCCAGATCTGACATCACATTGCGTATTGTTGCTGCACTAAGATCCAAACCCAGATCTCGTGCCAGCGTGCGGGAACCAACGGGTTGACCATCAAAAATAAAATGATCGACTAATGATTTGAACAGGAACAGGCTGCGCTCAGGCAATTCTGAAGATTTTTTTGGACTAGTCATGCCAATATCAAATTCCTGATCACTTACATATTTACCCACTAATATAGTCGTATATATGCAAAATTTAGCACTCTAACGATAAGAGTGCAAAATCATCGTTTGGCGGTGAACCTCCGATCATGCTAAGTTTGTGAGCATTATATCAATAATGGTAGCCACATGTTCAAACGTATCGCTTTGATAACCAACTCTAATGCCAAAAAAGTTGCTGAAACGCTCAACAGCCTCATTATTTATCTACAATCCAGTAAAATAGATTTTATTCTGGACGAATGCAGCTCGGCTTTAGCGGTTCAACCGGGATTGCCTGGCATGAAAGATGATGAATTTGACACAGATTGCGATCTTGCCATCGCTATCGGCGGCGATGGCACCATGCTTAAGGCAGCCCATCTCATCAGTCCATACGATATCCCTTTATTAGGTATAAACAGGGGTCGCCTGGGCTTTCTAGCCGATATCCCTGCAGATGCAATGGAAGAGCATCTAAAGCCCATTTTTGCCGGTACCTTCGTGGAAGATGAACGTTTCCTACTACATGTCGAGGTGCTGAGAGAAGGTCAATCGCTCCTGAAAAGCAGCGCTTTTAATGATGTCATCCTACAAAAATGGAACATCGCCAGACTGATCGAATTCGAGACCTACGTAAATGACAATTTTGTTCATCGGCAACGCTCGGATGGGCTTATCGTGAGTACCCCAACAGGTTCAACAGCCTATGCACTCGCCGGAGGTGGTCCAATTTTGCATCCTTCACTGGATGCCCTGACGCTTGTGCCTATTTGTCCACATACACTCACCAACAGACCGATTGTGATTGATGGTAACAGTCTGGTTGAAATCGTCGTTGGCACACGTGAGATCGACCACGCCCGTTTGACCTGTGATGGTGATATTGAGTTAGAACTTGCCCCGGGTGACCGTGTTCGTATTCAGAAAGAAGATAAAATAATCAGACTCATACATCCTGAAGGTCATGACCATTTCAGTGTCCTCCGCGCAAAATTACAGTGGGGCACAGAAGTTTGCTGAAGCATCTCCATATCAGAGATTTTGCCGTTATCGAAGAATTAGATATTCCTTTCAATGCTGGTATGACCGTTTTCACCGGAGAAACAGGTGCTGGTAAATCGATTATGGTTGGCGCACTTGGTTTGGTATTAGGTGACCGATCAGATAGTGGCATCGTTCGCGCTGGTTGCGAGCGAACTGAAATAACCGCGATCTTTGATATCGAAAATGAGGGCGACATCCCCTCTGTTCTGGCAGAACAGGACATTGACTGCGAAGACGAGTTGATCCTGCGCCGTGTGATTAATACTGATGGTCGCTCCCGCGCTTACGTCAATGGCAGTTCTGTGCCAGCACAATTATTACGCTCTCTGGGTGAATGCATGGTGGATATCCATGGCCAGCATGCGCATCAATCATTACTAAAAGCAGATGTTCAAAGAAATCTCCTGGATGAATTCGGTAATCACCCAGGACAATTAAATGAGGTTAAGGATGCATGGAAAGTGTGGCATGCGATCGAACTTGAATTGCGGTCACTGAGTGGCGAGAACCGCGACCACGAGGCACAGATTGCCCTGCTTCAATATCAGATCCAGGAACTTGAGGCACTCAATCCAGGCGAATCAACATTCAGTGAGATTGAAGAAGAATATGGCCGCCTGGCTAACGCGAACCGCTTATTGGAGGTGTGCCAGCAAACGCTGCAACAGCTTTCTGATGATGAGTGTTCTACCCAGAGCCAGATCGGCCGTAATTTAAACGAGCTACAAGATGTTCAGAAATTTGATCAATCTTTGTCTTCCGTGATTGGGCTGCTGGATGGTGCAAGCATTCAGATAGGGGAAGCCAGTGATGAACTGCGTCACTATCTGGATAGGCTTGAACTGGATCCTGAACGACTAAAGTCTGTTGAAGATCTGCTTGGCACATTTCATGACATGGCACGCAAACATAAGATCCAGCCAGAAGCGTTAGCCGACCACCTGATTTCGCTACAGGATGAACTCCATAAACTTGAACATAGTGAAGCACGTTTCAAGGAATTGCTCACGCTACAGACGATATCCATTAAAAAATATCGCAAGACTGCCACCATCTTACGCCAGTGTCGGCAACTCGCTGCAAAATCACTGAGTGAAAATATTTCGAAGAAGCTAAACGAACTGGGCATGCCAGGGGGAAAATTCTCAATAGAAACAAGTGAGATTGAGTATGATACACCACTAATAAATGGCATGGATAAAATTGAATATCTGGTTTCGCTTAATCCCGGACAACCGCTACAACCATTAAGCAAAGTCGCCTCTGGGGGTGAGCTATCCAGAATCAGTTTGGCGATACAGGTGACAGGAAGTAAGGACAAAGGTATCTCAACACTCATCTTCGATGAGGTGGATAGTGGCATCGGCGGTGGCGTGGCTGAGATTGTCGGAAAACTTTTACACAGTTTGTCTGACAAACGACAAGTCTTTTGCGTCACGCATCTGGCACAAGTTGCATCACAGGGGGATCACCATTTACAAGTTGCCAAGGAGACACATGCCGGGACAACATTGACCCGTGTCAGCGAACTAAATCATGAAGAGAGAATTGAAGAAATCGCTCGTATGCTAGGCGGGGTGAAAATTACGGAACAAACATTGGCTCACGCAAAAGAAATGTTTAAAAACTAATCAAGAGCTGTCTTAAGTCTCTTTACTCTTTAGGGCTCACGTAGAGTACCAAACTGTGTTCTTCCAACTTATAACCATGCTCTTCAGCAATTTCTTTTTGTATTCGTTCTATTTCCTCATTTTTAAACTCAATTACTTTACCCGTTTTGAGGCAGACCATATGGTCATGATGTCCACCACTGTTAAGTTCAAACACTGAATGACCTGAGTCAAAATGGTGTCTAATAACAAGTCCCGCCGTTTCAAACTGGGTCAACACACGATACACGGTCGCCAAACCTACATCTTCTTTCAGCTCTATCAATGCCTTGTAAACATCTTCAGCGCTTAAATGTTTCTGATCGGATTCTTCCATAATTTGGAGGATGCGCAATCTTGGTAGCGTCGCTTTGAGCCCAACCTTTCTTAAATCTTGTGTTTCCAAAATATACTCCCTGAAAAGTACTATTGAAAAATACTTTCTTGCAAAATTCTCCCTGAATATTGAGCAAGCTACAGCCTATAGCCAATGACCCGGCCAAAAAACCTGATCAGTAATAAGTAAGAATGCGGTGATTATACTAAAATCGCTTACCAATGTCGTGAGCTCTGCATCTATACCCAAACTACCTGAGTATAACGTGTTCTTTGCTTTACATTGCGATACAATCGTTCATTTTAGACGCTGCATGCAGATTTTTACACTTGGAATTTCTATTGAACAAGATCATATTACTTATTGCTTTTTCTATCTTTATCTCCAGTATTATCACCGGTTGTTCAAAGCGAGCTGATGGTACCCGGAAAATACCGTTTGTATACCGCGTGGACATCCAACAGGGCAATGTCATTGAACAGTCCATGATAAACAAGCTTGAACCTGGAATGTCTAAGTCAAAAGTACGTTTCATTATGGGCACACCTTTATTAGTCGACCCTTTCCATAGTAACCGTTGGGAGTATATCTACAGTATTGAACCAGGTGGAGGCGAACGTGCTCAACGTCACATCGCAGTATTTTTTAAAGACGACAAACTGACTCATCTTGAAGGCGATATCACAACGCGTTATGGACGTTCTACTGAAGAAGACAGTAGCGAAACTTCAAATATTATTGTGACGGGGGAAAGAAAAAAAGAAGGACTTTTTGGCAGATTGTTTGGCTCTAATAAAAAGAAGAAAAGTGATGATGAGGGATTCTTTGGTCGATGGTTTGGGACTGAAGATGAACTCAAGAAGGCCGATGAAAGCCGGGATGAAGAAACCAGGAAAGAATTAGAATCGCTGGCTGAGGGAACGAGTGAACAGGCTGAAGACTCTATCCTTCCCCTGCCAGAACGCGATGCAGAACAAATTGAGCGGGATTTTGAAGTACTTGAAAAAACAGAAGAGCAATTCTAGGTCCCTGGATTGTTGCCAATAATTCACAACATTAAAATATCAATATTCTTCATACTTCTCTTAGTTCAGGCTACTGAATCCCCGGCAATCGAAGTTATTGATGATGCTGGCAGAAAAATTTTTCTTGAACTGCCTGCGCAAAAAATAATCAGTCTTTCTCCTCACATTACTGAATTAATATTTTCGGCGGGGGCCGGAGAAAAACTATCAGGTGTTGATGATTACAGTAACTACCCAAAAGCGGCAAAATCCATTACACGTATCGGCGATGCAAATCATCTTGATATTGAAACTATTTTATCCTTACAGCCTGATCTAATCGTCGCCTGGGGCAGTGGACAATCACACAATCGATATATACAACAACTCATTCGTTTGCAACAAACCGTCTATATCTCATCGCCCGAAAACCTGGAAGCTATTCCACGCACAGTGGAAAACCTGGGGAAATTATCCGGGACGTATGATTATGCAAAACAGCAAAGTCAGAATTTTAGAAATGAACTGAAAAATATTATTGCTGAATACAGTGAACGACCTTCAGTTACCGTCTTCTATGAGATATGGCATCAACCACTTTTTACCATCAATGGACAACATGTTATGAATCAAGTGATTGAAATTTGTGGAGGTAAAAATGTATTTGCCGACCTTCCCATCCTGTCGCCGGAAGTAAATATAGAAGCTGTTATTTCAGCAAATCCAGATGTAATCATTGCCAGTGGTATCGTAAGTGGGAATGGAAATCAACGTCCTGCCTGGCTGGATAACTGGCTTCAATGGCCAACAATCAAAGCATCCAGAAACAAGCATCTATATCATCTTCACCCGGATCTGATTCATAGACAGACGTTCAGGATTCTGCAAGGCACTCGGATTTTATGTGAGCAACTACAAAGAGCCCGGTAAAAATACGCGCCCCGATTCGGTTTCTACTGACTTGATAGGAAATTGGTAGAGCCTGCCGAGGTTATCCTCATTTAAGACATCATCAACCTGCCCGGTGATAATATCGTCAGGGCTGATCATCAGCATGATGTGCGTACAGAATCTTCTTGCCAGATTGGCATCATGTAACACCATACATAGGCAGCCATCTTGTTCATTTGCCTTTCTGATCAGCATCTCCAGTAGCGTAATTTGATAACGCATATCCAGATGATTTGTCGGTTCATCAAGCAAAAATAATTCAGGGTTCTGTACTAACAGGGTCGCGATTGCCAAACGCCGTCGCTCTCCTCCTGATAATGTATTGACCTGTCGATCTTGTTCATCTTCAAGTGATACTTCAGCCAATGCCAGGCTGGCAAGTTCAAAATCTCTTTTACTTTCCATCTCCCAGAATTTCAGATGTGGGTGACGACCAATCATGACGGTTTCCAGTACCGTACTTGGAAATATATCATTGCTGTCTTGCAACAATAAGCCTAGTTTTTGTGACAATAATTTTCGGGGCCAGTGTTCCAGTAATTTACCTGAAAAATTAATCTGACCTTTATCCGCAGTCCTTAGACCTGCAAAGGTATGTAACAGAGTTGTTTTGCCTGCCCCATTGCCGCCTAAAATTGCCCAACACTCACCACGCTGCATTTTTATATTTAATTCATTGCAGATTGGCTTACCCGCAATTGAGACAGTCAATGATTTTGTCTCCAACAATCTCATAACTGACGCCTCAGTAAAACAAGAAAAACAGGAATGCCAAGGATCGCTGTTAACACACCGACAGGTAGTTGCTGTGGGGCAATCACTGTTCTTGCCAAACAATCCGCCAACATCACCAAACAACCACCGAGTAGAAATGCAGCGGGTAAGAGAATTCTATGATCACTGCCCACCATTAAACGAATGGCATGCGGCACGACTAATCCGACAAAACCAACATTCCCCGCCAGCGTCACCGCAGTTGCGGCCAGTAAAGATGAAAGGAAATAAACAATATATCGAATCTTTCTGGGAGAAACACCCAGTGTCGCCGCTTGCAACTCGCCTCTGGCTAATATGTTCAAGTTTCTGGAAATCATTAGCGAAACAATCAGGCAGGCAATCAGTACCATCAATGCCCAGTGTGTGTATTGCGCGTAACTCAAATCCCCCATCAACCAGAACAACATCCCTCGTAGTTGCGACCCCTGCGTTATTGAAAGAATTAAACTTATCAGTGCACCCCATCCTGAGGCGATTACAATGCCGGTTAATAATAAGCGTGCAGGACTCCAGTCGCCTTTGCCATGTGCTAAACCGAATACCAATAGCATGGAAATCATTGCCCCCATAAAGGCACTGCCTGAAATCCAGAATCCACTCAGACCTGACAACATTGCAACTAATACCGCAGCAGAAGCACCCCCTGAGACCCCTAGGACATAGGGCTCTGCAAGCGGGTTACGTAATAGCACCTGCATCAGGGCACCTGCCAATGCCAACATGGCACCCACCATAAAGCCAACAACTGTTCGCGGTAATCGCAAATCAAGCACGACGCTTGAAGCCATAGAATCATCCTGAAACCACAGTGCATACAATAACTGTTTTGTACTTATATCAACCGAACCAATGGATAGTGAAATAATAAAAAAGAGAATTGAGGAAACAACAAGGACAGAAAAGAGATAAATATGTTTGGAAAGAAACATTATCCTTTCTATTTTACTTTCTCTGCACGTAATCGTCTTGCCTCTTTTGGGTCAAGAATCAAGGGGCGATAAATTTCGATACGATCACCTGCCCTGAGCAAAGTATCAAGCGCAATGGTTTTACTGAAGATTCCCACTTTATTAATTTCCAGATTAATCTCAGGACATTGTTCTAGAATCCCGGAACTCGCTATCGCCTGTTGAATTGTTGATCCTTCTTCGACACTGAGTGGAATCAACCAGCTTTGCATAGATGAAGCATAGGCAACCTCAATGGGTATGAGTGTAGCATTATCTGCGGCCATAAATTTGTTGTGCTCTTTGCACAAAGGATTCAACCAGTGAGTCCATCACTTTATAAAATACTTTCCCAAGTGTATGTTTGATGATTTTATTTTTAAATTCAAAATTCATATGTAATTGAATATAGCAAGATTGCTCATCTTCCGGATTAAACTTCCAGTAACCGCTCAGATGTTTGAATGGCCCCTCTATCAGTTGCATATTAATTCGAGATCCATCCTGCATAGTATTTGCTGTCGTGAATGATTGTTTAATTTTCCCAACTGCGAGTGATAGTGACGCCGTCAAACTTTCCTTTTGCTGATTTGATATCTTTGCAGCAGTACACCAGGACAAAAAGGCAGGATAGGACTCAATATCATTGACCAGAACATACATCTCTTCCGGTGTATAGGGCACAACAGTTGTTTTACTGATCTCGATCATGCTTAAAGCTCGAAGAGTCCAACTGCATGAAGAAGTATAATGACAACCCCTATAGGCGCGACATAACGCACAGCAAACAACCAGGTTTGAAAGAATAAACCTTCGCCCAGACCGAGTTCCTCGATCACAGATTTTCTAGATATTAACCATGCGGTAAAGACGGCGATTAATAACCCACCTAAAGGCAACATCACGTTAGAAGTCGCATATTCCACCAGATCAAAATAGGTTTTATCAAACAACTTGTAATCCCGCCACAAATTAAAAGACAGAACCGAACCTATGCCCAATGTCCACGCGATAAGTCCAGCGATTGCTGCAGACCTGGCCCTGGAGATACCACGATTCTCTACCAACCATGCGACGGCAGGTTCAAGTAAAGAAATTGATGAAGTCCAGGCCGCAAACATTAACAAGACAAAGAAACCGGCACCAAATATTTGACCATAGGGCATCTGACCAAAGGCAATCGGCAGAGTCACAAAAATCAAACCAGGCCCTTCGCTTACATCCAAACCATAGGCAAATACCAGTGGGAAAATTGCCAGTCCAGCCATAATAGCCACTAGCAAATCTACCAGGGCAATACTGATAGAGGTATTGGCAATCGATGCATCATCGGGCAAATAGGATCCATATACCATTATCGCACCCATGCCCAGACTCAGACTAAAAAATGCCTGACCTAATGCCACCAGAAAGCCTTCACCCGATAACTTGCTCCAATCCGGATAAAACAAATAATACATCCCTTCCTGAAAACCATCTGTGGACATAGCATAACCCACCATGATCAAAAGCAAAATGAAAAGCGCAGGCATCAAAAATTTAACGGCCCGTTCCAAACCACTCTGAACACCCATAGCAACAACAACAATTGTGAGTGCCATAAACAAAGTATGCATCGCCAGTAATTGGCCTGGATTTCTCAGTAGCGCGTCAAAGATCTCGCCAATCTCATCATCGGTCGCGGTAAGAAAATTACCTGAGCCAGCCTGAAATATATATTCCAGTGTCCAACCGGCAACCACACTATAAAAAGACAGAATCAAAAACCCGGCAACCACCCCCATCCATCCAAGATAGCGCCATGCTGAACTTAACCCTTCTTCCCTGGCCAGCGATTCCATGGTGTTGATGGGACTTTGACGACCTCGTCGGCCGAGCAACACCTCAGACATCATAATCGGGATGCCGACCAATAAAACGCAGCCGACATACATCAGAACAAATGCTCCACCACCATACTCACCTGTGATATAGGGGAACCGCCATATATTCCCCAAACCAACAGCAGATCCCGTTGCCGCCATGATAAAAGCCCAACGGCTAGACCATTGGCCATGAATAGATTGTCGTTTCATCGTCATTATATTTTTCCGTCTAACAATTATTCTCAAGTAGTTTGTGTATAAGCTCATTCTGCGTTAATTTACTGTTTCTCTCAAGGCTCAGAGTCTTTTTGGGAGTTCACTGGACATGACTAATTGGAAAACAGTTCAAAAGGACAAGGCCAGCAAGACAGTCTATAATCGCGCGCTGAATCAAGGCGGAATTTATTGTGGCAAAAGCCAAAAAATCTAAAAGCAGTACCATCGCACTCAACAAGAAAGCCAAACATGATTACTTTATAGAAGATCGATATGAAGCAGGTTTGTGTTTAGAAGGCTGGGAAGT
>CAZDFI010000015.1:5401-35353 GCA_964504725.1 uncultured Enterobacteriaceae bacterium | reverse complement strand
GTGCCTGCATGGTGATGACCTCTTTGATGATGGTTTCGTCACCTGATCAGATCGATATTCATCATGCAGGTTCATCTTCTCGTAGCAGAATCTTTGTAACTGTTTGTTTTAGATCCACTTTTTATAATTATTCGTGGGGATAGGTCAGTCTGACCCCTTTAGTTTCCAGGCCACGGTTTTCAGCAACCCAGAAGTGCTGATAATGCATTACCCTCTATCTTGCAATCACCACAATTTGTAGGGTATTCACCTCTCATTATATTTTAATTCATTAGTTTATAATTATATTACTTTGTACTTTGAAAAGTCTCTGTTGAATTGCATTTAAATCTGACCCAAGGATTGCATCGATTTATGCCCCACTTTGGTTTGGATAACATCATGAAACCGCTTGCTGATTTTTAATTAACCTGGGTCAACTATTAAATGCAAATATCATCAAAAGTGGATCAATCGAGCATGCAATAAACATATTTATGGTTTTCTGTCGATATACTCTCTACTTGGGATTAATAATACGAATTAACTTACATTTATCAGAGCATGAAATATTGACAGTATGTCGAAAATAGATCGTGTAGAAAAGGAACTTCGGCAACGAAAAATATTATTAGTCACAAGTGACAAGGCCATATTGTCGATAATTCGACGTGTTATTGACACTATGGGTTGTGAACTCCTGAGTGCAAATAATTATCAAGATGCCCTATCGAACTTTCAAAAAGTCATTGTCGATATTGTCATTATCGATTCCAGTCTGGAAAATGAAACTGCCTTTGATATTTGTTCTGAAATACGTGCATCTGAATATAGCTTGTTCACCCCTGTCCTGCTCATCGCTGATCCCGATGATGATTCCAGGCTTGAAAAAGCCTATCAATCAGGCATAACGGATTATATTTTTAATCCTGTCACTGAAAGTACACTTCGCCATCGTCTACGTTGTATAAAGCAGTCCATTGATAATACGTCAACACTTCGTGCGGATGGGGAGAAGTTTGCGTTAATGGCGAATAATATTAAGGAGGTATTATGGATGTGTTCTGCCGATGGTCAGCGTGTTTTGTATGTCAGCCCTGCTTATGAACATATCTGGGGTCGAAAAACTCAAGACTTATATAATCATCCGGAATACTGGCTTGACGATATTCATCAGGATGATCGGGAAAGAATTATGATCGCCTTCACGGAGAAAGCAACACAAGCCAACGACTATACCGAAGAATACCGCATTGTTCGACCCGATGGACAAATACGCTGGGTTCGCGATCATGGTTTTCCTGTTTATGATCAGGCAGGGAAGCATAATGCCATTGCCGGTACGGTCATGGATATAACCGGACAAAAGGAAATAGAAGGCAGTTTACGTTTAGCACATAAACTGGAAGCCATCGGACGTCTCTCTGCGGGTATCGCTCACGAGATCAATACACCGGCCCAGTATGTAGGCGATAATCTGAGATTTCTCGAAGAAAGCCTACCGAATCTACTCTCGATAAATGGAAACCTGACCAGTCTGATGCAGGCAGTGTTCGAGGATAAAGAAACCGTTACAAAAACAATGTTGAGTGATTTATTTGATTTAATTGAAAAAGCCGATATGGAATATCTCATTGAAGAAATACCCATAGCCATTTCACAATCACTCAATGGTATGAAAAGCATAAGTGAAATTGTCTGTGCAATGAAAGAATTCACCCATCCAGGTACAGATAACAAGGAATTGACGGATGTCAACGCCATGATTAAAAATACAATTATTGTTAGCAAAAATGAATGGAAGTACGTTGCCGATGTTAAAGAAAATTTCGAGACTAATTTACCACTCGTTCCCAGCCATACACAGATGTTAGGTCAGGCTGTGTTGAACTTGATCGTCAATGCCGCCCATGCCATTGAAGAAGTCATCAATAAGGAAGTGGACGAACGTGGACAGATTTCGGTGTCAACACGACTGCTGCAAGATAAAGTTGAGATCTCGATAAGCGATACCGGGCCTGGTATTCCAGACAAGATTAAGGAACAGATTTTCGATCCTTTCTTTACCACAAAAGAAGTGGGCAAAGGGACTGGTCAGGGTTTATCTCTGGTACGCAAGGCAATCGTCGAACATCATGGCGGTACGCTCGATATTGATACTCAATTAGGAAAAGGTACCACGTTCATAATCAGGTTGCCGCTACAAGACAATAAAAATTAGAAACAGGAGATAAGTGAATGAGAACAATATTATTTGTTGATGATGAACCCAATATTCTGGATGGTATCCGCAGGATCCTGCGACCAATGCGAAATGAGTGGAACACTATTTTTGTCAACTCAGGTCAGGAAGCGCTTGAAGTGCTTGAAAAGGAAAACTGTGATGTGGTCGTTAGTGACATAAGAATGCCAGGCATGAATGGCGTTGAGTTATTAACAAAAATAAAGGAAAACTACCCGAGCATTATCCGCATTGCCTTATCCGGCTATGCAGACACGGAATTACTGGCTGAATCGGTTCGTGCAACTCACCAGTTTCTGACGAAACCCTGTGATATTGAAACATTAAAAACAACCATAGCACGGGCCTGTTCTTTACAGGAAATGTTAGCCGATAAAGATTTACAGGAACTGGTTCTGAACCTGGAAAGTTTACCCAGTATGCCAACGACCTATGCAAAGATCATGGCCCAGTTTCAGTCAACAGACGGTTCTATCAAGGAGGTGGGTGAGATCATCAGCCAGGATATGGCGATGACGGCCAAGTTATTGCAGTTGGTGAATTCGTCTTATTTTGGTCTTGTCAGACAGATCGCTTCAGCTTCAGAGGCAGTGACCTACCTGGGCTTTGATATTCTCAGGACATTGGTACTCAGTATGCAAATATTTGAAAAATTCAAAGAGAACCGCGCCAGTAAAACACTCGAGGCCTTGCATAAGAACAGTTTAAGAGCGGGTGCATTAGCGAAGGAAATTGCCATATCGGCAGGGCAAAACAATAAAGATTGTAACTTTGCACAAATGGCGGGAATGCTACAGGATATTGGTGTACTTGTACTACTGGATAATTACCCGGAAAAATACACGGAATTTAAACGTTTGTCGGAATCAAAAGAGATGACTTTATGTCAATATGAAAAGGACGTGTTTGGCAATTCGCATATGGAAGTGGGTGCCTATTTATTGGCGCTATGGGGTTTACCAAATCAGATAATCGAAGCTGTCGCTCACCATCACTTTCCCGGAAAGAGTTTAACAGACAATGTCTTTTCTCCGCTTACGGCAATACATATCGCCAATGGCATAATGCATGAAAAAGAACCTGAAAATATTTACGCCCCAATACTGGATAATAAATACCTGGCCAATATTGGATTGAAACCGGAAGAACCTGAATGGCGGGATTTATACCATAGTTTGAATTCAGAGGCCGCGTAGAAACAAATGGGGCACAAGATATTGTTTGTTGACGACGAAGTGAATATCCTCGATGCCCAGCGTCGACATTTACGTGGTAAATACAGTCTTGATGTGGCTTCCAGTGGCCATGAAGCATTACGACTCGTATCCAGTGAAGGACCCTATGCAGTTATCGTTTCCGATATGCAAATGCCTGAAATGAATGGTCTTGAACTCTTTAAGGAATTACAAAAGCAGACACCGGATACTACACTCATTATGTTGACCGGGAACTACGATCAAAAGACGGCCATTGATGCCCTCAATGAAGGTCATATCTTCCAGTTTATAAACAAGCCATGCAAACGTGATGAACTGATTGAGGCACTAAATCAGGGAATCGAAGTGTATGAGCAAAGAATTAAAAAAGAAAGTAAGCTGACAGATGCCCTGACGAATGTCGAAGAGCTTTCAGAACAGCTTTTGTATCACTCTAATTTCGATGTTCTTACCGGTCTTATTAACCGGCAGGAATTTGAAAAGGAGATTCAGACTGCAATAAACCAATCTGTCAATGAAACCGATATGTATGTTATTTGTTACGTTGATTTGGATCAGTTTAATGTCATTAATAACAGTTGTGGTCATATAGTAGGGGATGAATTAATACGGCAGATAGCGGTTCTATTAAAAAAACACCTCAGGAAAAACGATTTTCTTTGCCGGATAAGCGGCGATCAATTCGGTATTTTACTGAGTTCCTGTTTGCCTGAGCAGGGCGAAAATGTTGCAGAGAGTGCCCGCAAAGATATTGAAGAGCATGTATTCAAATGGAAGAGTATCAACTATAAAACCACAGCAAGTATTGGCGTAGTCTCTGTTAATGAAAACCATTCCAGTTCCAAATTGTTAGCCACAGCGGATATGGCTTGTAAAATTGCAAAAGATCTGGGGCGTAACCGAATACATGTCTATAGTCTGGATGATGAAGAATCTACCAGGCGACATGAAGATATTCAATATTTACTCCGAATACAAAAGGCATTTGAGGAAGATCAATTCGAACTCGCCTATCAAACTATCGCACCTGTTTCACAAGATGATCAGCAGGGTCTCCACTACGAAATATTGATTCGCATGCTGGATGAAGAAGGTGAATGGATTGCGCCGGATAATTTTTTACCCGTATGCGAAAAATACAATCTCTCTGTGAAACTTGACCGATGGGTACTCACCCACACACTGAATTGGTTAGCAACGCACCGGGAACATCTGGATCAATTACATCTGTGTTCCATCAATTTGTCTGGCCAATCATTAGGAGACAAAGAGTTTCTATCGTTTGTAAACGATTTATTTTCACAAACAAAAATTTCTCCTGAAAAAATCTGTTTTGAAATCACTGAAACGGCAGCAATATCCCATTTTGCTAATGCAATTGAATTTATTGAATCATTGAGAAACATCGGATGCCTGTTTGCATTAGATGATTTTGGTACCGGTTTGTCGTCATTCGCCTATCTTAAAAACCTGCCAGTGGATTTTTTAAAAATAGACGGAACATTTATCAAGGACATCGATGATAATTCGTTTGATTATGCAATCGTTAAAGGAATTAATGAAATCGCTGTATTAGCCGGAATGAAAACTATTGCAGAATTTGTCGAAAATGATTCGATATTAGATACATTACGTGAAATTGGTGTTGAATATGTTCAAGGTTATCGTATAGGAAAACCGATGCCCTTAAAATAATGGATCTTCATCAAATAGAGTATACACTTCAAGGGTCAATGTCGATTGATTCTATCGAAATCATCATTCACCTGTAAGTTAATGTATTAACGCGTAGTAATCCGGTAAAGCTTTTCTATATCTTCCTGTGTGATGATGCCATAGATGCGATCCGCAGATGGCACTTAGTATGAGTAATTAGGAGTAATCGGAGTAATTAGAGTCAGGACAAATAATATAATAATAGGGGAGCCTCAGGGTCAATAGATTCTATTTTCTATAACAAAAGAAAAGAGGCAACAACAATAATCAATAATACGACACCACACATTATCAATGTGTTATTTGATGATGATTTTTCTACTGCAATTGTTTTGTCCTGTTTTTCGTTTACTTCTTCATTAGGACTTGTTTCTGCTTCTGGTGCTTGCCCGGATTCTTCCGGTGCAATAATTTCATCTGATAATTCGGATTCAATTTTTTCAGAATAGGGCTGGCAATTCATTTCACCAATATATTGTTCCCCATTGGCACCCCAATAGATTTCAACTTTTTCCGGGAGTTTTTGTTTATCTACAATCGCTGAAGAATTAAACGTGGCCTTCAAGCTGTTTTCTACAGCACCATAACCATAAATATAAAGATATTCGTCGGTGCCGGGGACCTTGATGTGTAATTCATCCAGCAAGAGATTTTGTGGCAGCGGGGGGGTTGTTGTAATGATGGCATCAATATTCCCTGCTGCATCGCCTTCAGCATGAATCAGGCTGTCCTTAAATTCGAAAGTGACGTCTTTACCATCAATAGTAATGGAATATTCCTTGTTCATTTAATAGACCCCCATCATTAAATGCATATCAACCATATCAGAATCATAAGGAATGAGTAGGGTCAGAATCCTGCCTCTACCTTGCTACCTCATAGTGCACTGCAATATAAGTTGCCCTCTAATAGGGCAATCCTAAACAGCTTATTCTACCATAAAATTATATAAATATTAATATAATCATGCAGTTATGTAATTTATCCATAATGGCACGTAAGCTGCATTATAGAAGTCTATGATTAGTTACACCTGGAAATTCTCATGAAAAAACAAAGGCTCGTTGTGATTGGCAACGGCATGGTTGGACAGTACTTCCTCGAATGCATGACCGAGCGTAAGACCCACGACCGCTATGATATTACCGTGTTCTGTGAAGAACCGCGACCTGCTTATGACAGGGTTCACCTGTCAGAATATTTCTCCGGAAAAACCGCGGAAGATCTTTCTATGGTCAGCCATGAGTTTTTTATGCAGAACGACATCTCCATACATATTGGCGATAAGGCTGCTCATATCGATCGAAAGAATAAACAGGTGATCTCTGAACAAGGTGTAAGCATTGCCTATGACAAACTGGTTTTAGCCACGGGTTCTTATCCATTTGTTCCCCCTGTACCGGGCCACGATCGTGATGACTGTCTTGTTTATCGCACCATCGAAGACCTTGAAGCGATTACTGCGGCAGGTAAACGAGGCAAAGTCGGTGTTGTGGTCGGTGGCGGTCTGTTAGGACTTGAATGTGCCAATGCGGTAAAGAGTCTTGGACTGAAAACACATGTGGTTGAATTCGCGCCTCGTTTAATGGCAGTACAGATTGATGACGCGGGTGGCGACATGCTTCAACGCAAGATTGAAGCCCTGGATGTCTCCGTACATACCTCAAAAAATACCATTCTGATCACGGATGGCAAAATACATAAACACAAGATGGTCTTCTCTGATGAACAAAGTCTGGAAACAGACATGATCGTTTTCTCTGCCGGGATCCGTCCTCGTGATGAACTGGCAAAGAATTGTGAATTAGAGGTTGGGCAGCGTGGCGGTATTGCGATTAACAATCAATGTCTGACATCGGACAAGGATATTTATGCCATTGGTGAATGTGCTTTATGGAATGATCAGATCTTCGGTCTGGTGGGGCCGGGGAATCAAATGGCCGCCGTTGTCGCTGATCATTTAACTGATAAAGATACTGCGTTTACTGGTGCTGATATGAGCACCAGGTTAAAACTCATGGGTGTTGATGTTGCCAGTATTGGTGATGCGCATGGTAATGCGCAAGGTTCTTTGACGTATTCATTTGTCGATGAACCGAATGAGATTTATAAGAAGATTGTTGTTAGTGAAGATGGCACCAAGCTACTCGGTAGTGTCTTGATCGGTGATGCCGATGATTACGATACCTTATTTCAATATGCATCGAATGGAATTGATTTACCTGAACATCCTGATGATCTAATCCTGCCACAAAGAGATGGCAGTGCACCTATTGGACTGGGTGTCGATGCTTTGCCCGACTCCGCACAAATTTGCTCTTGTAATAATGTTAGTAAAGGCGAATTAGTTGCCGCCGTAGATGGTGGCATGCAAACACTTGGAGAATTGAAGGCCTGCACCAGGGCCGGCACCACCTGTGGCGGTTGTGCCGTGATGGTCGGCCAGATATTAAATAGTGAACTGGAAAAACGCGGTATTGAAGTGAACACGGACATTTGTGAACACTTCCCTTACACGCGACAAGACTTATATATGATTGTTCGTACAGAACAGATCACCAGCTTTGATAATTTGATCTCAATGCATGGGACGGGGCAAGGTTGTGATGTGTGTAAACCGACTGTGGCTTCAATCCTTGCCTCCTGCTGGAATGAATACGTCTTGAAGAATGAGCATGCTTCTACCCTGGATACCAATGATCATTTCCTTGCCAATATGCAAAAGAATGGCACCTACTCGATCGTGCCTCGTGTTGCTGGTGGCGAAATCACGCCTGACAAGTTGATCGTGCTTGGTGAAGTTGCCAAAAAATATAATTTATATACCAAGATCACCGGTGGACAACGTATTGATTTATTCGGTGCGCGTGTTGATCAATTACCGCATATCTGGAAAGAACTTATCGATGCCGGTTTTGAATCTGGTCATGCCTATGCAAAATCACTACGCACAGTGAAGTCATGTGTCGGCAGCACCTGGTGTCGTTTCGGTGTGCAAGACAGTGTCAGTATGGCGATTCATCTTGAAGATCGTTACAAGGGTTTGCGCGCGCCGCATAAATTAAAGATGGCGGTTTCCGGTTGTACCCGTGAATGTGCCGAGGCGCAGAGTAAAGACGTTGGCATCATTGCCACCGAGAAAGGCTGGAATCTATACGTTTGCGGCAATGGCGGCATGAAACCACGGCATGCTGATCTGTTTGCTTCCGACCTCAATGATGAAGACCTGATTAAATATATCGATCGCTTTTACATGTTCTATATTCGCACCGCCGATAAATTACAAAGAACCTCTACATGGATGGATAACATGGAAGGTGGCCTGGATTATCTTAAAGAAGTCATTATTGATGACAGGCTGGGCATTTGTGATGAACTGGAAAAAGAAATGGCCAAGATCGTCAATACCTATCAATGCGAATGGAAGACAACCATAGACGACCCGGAAAAGATGAAACGCTTCAGGCATTTTGTGAATAGTGATGAGAAAGACAATAAGGTCGTTTTTGTTCAGGAACGTAATCAAATCAGACCTGCGACCTTAGAAGAACAACAGGAATATGCAGAAACAGCATGAATGCTCTAAGTAAAACAGCAGAAATAGAAAGCTGGGAATCAGTTTGCAAATTTGATGATCTCATCGACAACGTAGGCGTTTGCGTTTTAGTCAACGATAAACAAATTGCGATATTTCGTTTATCCGGCAGTAACAAACTCTACGCCATTGATAATCACGACCCCTTCAGTAATGCCAATGTGTTATCGAGAGGTATGTGCGGTGATTTGAAAGATCAACCTGTGGTTGCTTCGCCAATTTATAAACAGCATTTTGATTTGAGCACCGGTCAATGCCTGGAAGATGAATCAGTCAAGATACCTGTCTATCCGATACGAATAATTAACGGCAACATACAAGTAGCAACCTAAAGTGAAACTTAAAAAAATTAAAAGTACCTGTCATTCCGTGCTTGACCCGGAATCCACGACTGCATGGATGCAGGAGGTAGAGCGATGCAGGAAGCCAAAGCCGAGTGAATTAAACACTGGATTCCCGCCTTCGCGGGAATGACGATTATTCTAATTACGAGGAACGAGGAAAAAGATGTTATTTGGACGTAAACATAAAAACCCGATAAAGATTGCGGACAAGAAAGTACAGCAGTGGAAGTACACCACCTGTGGTTATTGTTCCACTGGGTGTTCTATGGAAATCGGATTAAACCCGGAAGGTAAACCAGTGGCTACACGTGGTGTTGCCGGTGCCGATGTGAATCGTGGCAAGCTTTGTGTCAAAGGTATCTTTGAACATGAGTTGTTTGAATCTTCCGGTCGTGGCACGGAACCCCTCTATCGAGAAAAGCATTTCGAGGACTATAAAGAAGTTAGCTGGGATTCTGCACTGGACAAAATGGCTGATGAGATCACACGTATTCAGTCTAAACACGGGCGTGATTCCTTTGCCATCGTATCGACCGGTCAGATCATGACCGAAGAATTTTATACGCTGGGGAAGCTTGTTCGTGGTGTACTGGGAACCAATAATTATGATGGCAATACGACTTTATGTATGGCCTCGGCAGTATCGGGTTATAAACGTTCCTTTGGCTCAGATGGCCCGCCGGGATGTTATGACGACTTTGATCATACTGAATGTTTAATGGCATTTGGTTCAAACCTTCCCGAACAACATCCGATTATCTACTGGCGTTTAAAAGAGGCATTAGAGAAGCGCAAATTCCCGGTTATCGTTGTTGATCCACGGGTGACCATGTTTGCGCAGTTTGCAGATATCCATCTGCCCATCACCCCGGGAACCGATCTGGTGTTATTAAATAGCCTGGCACATGTCATCTTTGATGAAGGTTTGGCTGATCAAAATTATATTGATTCCTATACCAATGGCTTTGAGGAGTTTTCTAAACTAGTCGAAGAATACGATCCGGTCTCTGCTGCAAAGATTTGTGGGATTGATGAAGATACGATTCGACACGTTGCACGTCTATATGCCAATGCCGGTGCTGCCATGAGTATCTGGACTATGGGTATTAATCAAAGCACCCATGGCAGCGATGGTGTTTGTGGGATTAATAATCTGAATTTGATTACCGGCAATATTGGTAAGCCTGGCAGTTCCAGTCTTTCGATTACCGGTCAATGTAATGCCATGGGCACACGTGAATGGTCCTCATGTTCTGGTCTTCCTGGTTACCGGGCTCTGGAAAACCAGCAACATCGTGATGAGATTGCAGAATTCTGGAATGTTGATGAAAGTTTCTTCCCGGCAAAACGCGGCATGAGTATGACGGATATCTTTCCGGCCATTGAAACAGGTCAAATAAAAGGCCTGTGGTTAGTCGCAACAAATCCGATGACGTCGATGGCTAACTCCGCACGTATTAGAAAGACTCTGGAAAAATTAGAGTTTCTGGTGGTACAGGATTCTTATCTTGATGTTGAAACAACTCAATATGCGAATATGTTTCTACCCGGGGCAGTGTGGGCAGAAAAGGAAGGTTGTTTTACCAATACGGAACGTCGTGTGAACATTACCAAAAAAGTTTGTGAGCCACACGCAAACTCAAAACCGGATCATTGGATATTTTCAAATCTGGCAAAGCGTTTTGAGCAAGGTAAAAAAATGACATTCCCTGAAACAACTGCTGAGATATTTGAAGAGATGCGTGAGTTATCAAAAGGTGAAGGACGCATATTGGATATCTCGGGGATGACACATGAAAAACTAGAGGAACAGAAAGGCATTCAATGGCCGTTTCGTGAAGGTGACGAAAAAGGTGCCCAGCGTTTATACACGGATGGAAAATTTCAATTCCCTGATGGCAAGGCAAAGTTGTTGGCCATGCCTTACATCGAAAACAATGAGAAACCGGACGAAGAATTTCCATTCTGGTTAAACAGTGGTCGTGTGGTTGAACATTTCCATACGCGTACCAAGACCGGGAAGATCGGCAACATGAATAAATTCAGTCCGACACCTTATATGGAGATCAATCCTGATGCGGCTGAAGAATTGGGATTAGAAAACTCAAAGTATGTACGACTCGTATCACGTCGTGGTGATGCTGTTGTGATGGCCCAGTTGACCCATCGTGTGCCAAAGAACATGGTGTTTATTCCATTTCATTTTCATGAATGTGTTAATCGTTTAACACTGGGTTTACTTGATCCTTACTCACGCCAACCTGCATTTAAACAAAACTCAGTTCGAATTGAGCATATCGATCAGGATCTAGCCGCCCGACTAAACGTCGAAATGAGGACTTTCTAAAAATGCACTTTTTTAGAATCACCCGTGCGAATACAGAATTTTACTAACAGGAAATATTATGTTTGAAGTACGTGAAGATGAACCAATGTATGCCTTGCTAAAGGCAGTTGAGACTGATCAGAAAAATATCTATGGCAATGACATTGACCTCGTTAAAAATAGTGGTCAACCCAAGGGCGTAAGTTTACGAATTAATGGTGATGAGGGTGTCGGCGATAATCCGGATCGTTATAAACAACATGGCTTTCATTTCACCGCTGATAATTGTATTGGTTGTCACGCCTGTGAAGCAGCCTGTAGTGAGAAAAATGACCTGCCCCCACATTTAAGTTTTCGTTCTGTTGGATATGTGGAAGGCGGTACCTATCCGGACTTTACCCGCATGAACATCTCCATGGCGTGTAATCATTGTGATGACCCGGTTTGTTTGAAAGGTTGTCCAACAGCTGCTTATACAAAACATCCTGAATACGGTGCAGTATTACAGGATCCGGATATTTGTTTTGGTTGTGGTTACTGCACCTGGGTGTGCCCTTATAACGCACCACAACTTGATCCGGTCGAAGGTCATGTGCAGAAATGTAATATGTGTGTTGATCGTCTTGAAGTGGGTCTAAAACCTGCCTGTGTCGCAGCCTGTGTAGGTAATGCATTGGACTTTGGTGTCATTGAAACAACCCCTGAAAACAGGGAACAAAAGAAAACGTCGATCCCCGGCTTCCCTGATCCAAAGATCACCAATCCAAACATCCGTTTCCAGCAAACAAAAAGTATGCCTCGTGAGTTTACGCGGACAGATTCAGCACCGGTTAAATACCACAAGAAAGACAGTAATGGTGAATACAAACCTGTCGTTGATAAAAACAAGATTAAAGACCGCCAATGGAATCTCACTAAGCTGAGTTCGCGCGAAAACCCTCTGGTTATTTTTACATTAACCACACAAGCCGCGATAGGTGCGTTTTTTATCACATTTCTTGGTTCGTTTTTCGGTGGTGAAAGAATACAAACTTTGACTGCATCAAATGTCTATGTGCCTTTTCTATTTTCATTAATTGGCCTGCAGGCTTTTGTACTGTTCCTTTCTACTCAGCATTTAGGTAAACCGATGCGCTTTTACCGAGGCTTTAATAACCTCAGACATTCGCCATTAAGCCGGGAAGCATTGGGTGTTGCCATGTTTCTAAACTGTTTAATCGTGGTTGCTGTCTTATCAAGTATGGATCACGGTTTTATCAACTTGATTGAAGCAGGAACAATTTTCAATATCGTGAGCGGAATTGTACCGTGGTTAGAACCATCAATGATTGAGTCATCTATTTTAGGAATAACAACGAAGACATTCGCTTTTCTTACGGTTATTTCAGGCTTGATTGGTCTTTACTATATGTATTCGATATATCGTATCAAGGCACGGCCTTTCTGGGATCATTGGCAGGTAATGACTTCATTTTTCGGCACCATGTTTAGTTTGGGCGGGATTTTAATCGGGATTGTTTGCATCCCTTTAGCTTTAATGGCTGGAAATGACATGACTGGCCTAGTCAATAGTTTGATCAGTATTCTGTCCGGCTTTATTGCTTTTGGTTTACTACTAGAAGCAATCGGGCATGTCTTCCATGCACGTGACTTAAACAAGAACGGCGGTGAAGGTTCAGCTTCTTATCACTTATTAACATCTCAATACGGAAATACCTATATCACTCGCAATATTGTTTTAGGATTAACTATCGTTGCTGCCACTGCGACTGCTTCCATACAATTACCTGAAGCATGGCAAGGTCTAATACTCTGGGCATTTTTAGCGGGCATTGTTCTGGTGACTTCATTAGTCAGTCGTGCCTTGTTTTACGTCATGGTTATTCCAACCACAATGCCGGGTGCATTCTTCTGGAAAAACAAAGGTTTTGAGGAACATGCGAGAGAAACTGGCTTGGCTAACTTACCACAGGTAGGTGTATTACCGTGCAGTCATTAATAGGTGAACTCTATGCAGTATAAATACTACATCGCTGATGTATTTACCGATAAGCCGTTTGATGGGGCGCAGATCGCTGTCTTTCCAAATGCAGATGATCTTGATCAGACACAAATGCAATTACTCGCAAGAGAATTAAATCTTTCTGAAACAGCATTTGTTTTTTCTCCTGAAAATGGTTCTAGTACGCGACGTATGCGCATATTTACACCACTATCAGAAATTGATTTTGCAGGACATCCAATCATTGCAGTAGGACAGGTATTGGCATCTATTGGTAATATTAAACTCGAAGAAAAATATACTTCTCTGAAGCTGGAACAAAATATCGGGATGATTGACGTTAATATCACCCAGAAAGATGGGAAACCTGAATTAATCCAGTTTTCTCTGGAGACGAAACCGGTAGTTGATCGGTTTGTACCAAAAGAAGAACAAATAGCTGAGGTGCTTGCTTTAATTGAAGCGGATATTGATAATAAAAAATTCAATCCATTGTTAGTCTACTCAGATCAATCTTATCTAATCGTCCCGGTAAAATCCTATTCAGCCGTTAGAGCGGCGAAATTTAACTTCACCGCCTGGAGCCAATCCATGGCGCCTACATGTATGGCCAATGAAATTCTGTTGTTCTCTACTCAAACTGATATGAGTCAGTCTAATTTTCATGCCAGATTACTTGGGCCTAACATTGGCATTCATGAAGAACCCCCCATTGCTTCAGCCATGTCTGCCTTTACCGGTTATCTTTGTGCACATGATCATATCAAGCAAGGAACACATACCTTTGTTATTGATCGCGGTAGTCTGTACAAACGCAAAAGTGTGCTCAATATTGAAATGGACAACAAACAGGAAGAAACCCTGACGATTCGTGTTGGTGGCCCTGCCGTGATAACCGGAGAAGGGACATTATTGGTTCCAGATGTAAGGGTATAGTGATACTCGATTGAGGTCATCCATTTAGGGTAGAGAGATAATGATCAGCTACTACCAATATAAAATTCATTCGAGTCTTATAGAAGGGGCATCCAAAATTATTTTTATTATCAGATGGTTATAAAAGTTATATAGTAGGATATAATTCACCCCAACACGCAAACAAGGGAATAAACTCCAAATAAGGGAATATCATGTCACCCATAAACTGAAGACTCATTAAGAGTACAGAAATGCTGTTGCATAAAAACTCGATTAAAATTTTAGTTATTGTTACAGGTTTGTACCTTCTGCTTGCAGTGGCAAGTGGATATCTATTTGAGCCACAGTATTCGTTTTTTACAATTAGACTTGCACCGGGATTAGGTTTAATCGCAGCACTCATATATGGCTTGCCCGCAATAATCGGCGTTTTTCTTGGCGAATTCTTTTATTATTATTTTCTATTTAATTCAGAACTTACATTCCCAATTATAGCTGCACTAGCTGCAAATGCAGTGTTATATGTATACCTTGGTATCAGATTGTTACGTCGATATGTTGGTTCTCCATACGAGCTCACAAATTTTTTAAATAGCTTTAAATTTTTTATACTCGGAGGTTTTGCTGCCAGTTTGGTTCCTTCACTTCTGGCAGTTTTTTGCATCTCTATCATTGAGCCTGCTGTTCAACAATCATATTGGATGATGGCAACTCATTGGTTGCTTGGTCAGGTGCTTGGTATATTAATCATTTCTCCTATCGTTTTTTGCTTCATAGGTAAATCAGTACCGGTATGGAAGACTCGTATTCCCTTAATCCCTGTTTTTTTGACAACAATGCTTGCCGTTATAGTGATCATCTATGCCTATGTAACTATTCAGGAGGAAACGAAGCTTAAGTCTTTCTTTGAGCAAAAAGCTCTAACCATGAATTCAGCAATTAAACTTAAAATGTCCAATTATGAGGAATCACTATATAGCATTAAAAGTTTGTTTGAATACACACCCGGCATAGACCCCCACGAATTTGAAATATTCAGTAGTAAAATCAAAACTCGTCAACCTGGTATACACGCTATATCTTATCAGCAACTGGTTAAAATACAGGAGCGAGAATCCTACGAAAACATGATGCGCGGAATTTACTCAAATAATTTTCAGATCACAGAACGTGATGGTTCCGGGAATTTTAAACGTGCAGATGAACGCGAAGAATATACACCCATCACCATGCGTTCTTTTTATGATAAGAATGCAAGGATTATGGGGTTTGACACCTCAACCAGTATTTTTTCAAAAACAGCAAGGCAGCAAGCAAAGGCAACGAATAAAGTCTCTATTAGTCGGGCGTTCCGGTTAGATTCAATCACAGATAACAGCAAGAGTATTATTTTATATCTACCCATTATGAATAATGGCTTTTTTTCAGGATATGTATCACTGTCTGTATTTGCTGAAAAAATAATTCAATCTGCTGTAGAAAGAGTGAAAATGGAAAAAATCTCCCTGAAAGTCTGGGATGGGGCATCTTCGGGAAATAATATCATTTATATTAAAAATACTTCAAACCCCCATGTGGGATCGGGGCTAGTTAAAAAAGGTAAAATCGAGTTTTTATCTCATGATTGGGCATACGAGCTAGTTCCGGATTATGCTTATTTAGGCCAGTTAATAAAATCTCAGTTGTTGCTCATCGCCTTTTGCATTCTATTAAGTAGTATCGTAATTGCAAGACTGTTGGAATTTAGTGGAAAAAGATATGAACTTAGCCGTCGTGCTTCAGAAAGTGAGGCGCGTTTTAAAGGCGCCTTTTCGAATGCGCCTATCGGCATGGCAATTGTTTCTCTTGATCATCGCATCGTTGACGCCAATCCCTCGTTTTGTACGATGCTGGGTTATGAAGATGATGAGCTAGAAGGCAAGTACTTTAAAGATATCACTTATACTGAAGATATAGAAGCAAGTCTTGAATATCATAATAAATTGGTCCGGAAAGAAATAGATCATTACTCTATTGAGAAGCGCTACATACACAAGGACAAGTACTTATTATGGGCTTCGATAAGTGTCTCACTGACTTGTGATGATGAAGGTATTCCTCTTTATGGGGTTGTACAAATTCAGGATATTACGAAACAAAGGGAACATGCTGATGAACTCAATTATTTGGCATCACATGATCCTTTAACCGGGCTGGTCAATCGGCGAGAGTTTGAGCACCGTATCGAGCGATTGCTTTCAACTATCAAGCAGGACAATAGCGAGCATGCACTCTGCTTTATGGATCTGGATCAGTTTAAGGTGGTCAACGATACCTGTGGGCATATTGCTGGAGATGAAATGTTGCGCCAGCTCAGCTCCGCATTAACAAATGCCGTGAGACATCGGGATACCCTGGCCCGTTTGGGGGGCGATGAATTTGGTGTCCTGGTGGAACACTGCTCTCTTAATGATGCGTATCGAGTCGCCACGTCATTACAAAAGGCGATACAAGACTATCAATTTTCATGGCAGGATCGCAGCTTCAAGGTCGGGGTGAGCGTAGGCCTGGTTCCTATCACGCTTGGTACGACCAACCTTACAGAGATACTGAAGCAGGCTGATACTGCCTGTTACATGGCCAAGGACAAGGGCCGTAATTGTATCCATGTGTATCACGCCGAAGATTTAGAGACGACTCAGCGTCATGGCGAGATGCAATGGGCGACACGACTTAACCAGGCGCTTGAAGATGACCGCTTCTGTCTCTACGCACAAGCCATTGTACCTCTTGATGGGAGTAGTGATGAACATTATGAGCTCCTGATCAGGATGATCAATGAGAAAGGTGAGATTGTTCCACCGGGCGCTTTTCTGCCCGCCGCTGAGCGCTATAGCCTGATATCAAAATTAGATCACTGGGTGATTGAACATGCTTTTGACTTATTGGCCGGGAACCCTGCGTTTCTAAAACAAATTAAATTTTGTTCCATTAATCTTTCTGGTCAATCATTGGTCGATAATACCTTTCTTGAATTCGTCACCAATCAACTGATTGAATCAGGGATTCAAGGCGAGAAGATATGTTTTGAGATCACAGAGACAGCGACTATTTCGAACTTGAGCACGGCAATGAAGTTTATATCAACACTCAAGGAATTTGGGTGCCAGTTTGCATTAGATGATTTTGGTAGTGGTTTGTCCTCGTTTGGTTATTTAAAGAACCTGTCGGTGGATTATCTCAAGATCGATGGTATGTTTGTCAAAGACATTGTTGATGATCCGATTGATCATGCCATGGTGAAATCAATTAACGAGATTGGTCATGTGATGGGCATGCAGACCATTGCCGAATTTGTGGAGAACGATGTTATCAAAGGCATGCTTAAAGAGATTGGTGTCGATTATGTACAAGGTTATGGTGTTGGCAAACCTCAGCCGTTAGATGAATTACTTGGCAGCTCAAGTAATGTCAGGGTCTTGAGTTCAGATTATTTGATTGATGTTACCTAACTTATTATTCTCATTTGAGATGCATGCAAATTTCCACATCGCCAAATGCGACGATATCGCCAGAAACAATCTTTTTACGTTTTCTGGTTTCTACCTTTCCATTGACTAAAACCTGACCATCATTAATGACGGACTTTGCTTCACCCCCACTAGAGACCATGCCTTCGAATTTGAGAATTTTATAGAGTTCAACAGGCTCCTGTGAAATTTCAACTTCTCTCATCTTATAGACTACTCATTCTCAATATCATTTGAATATGGTTCACAAGTGGCTAAGGCGCCATATGTCGGATAATATTATACACAGGGGCTAGTGGTGCGTTATGATAAAATACTTATTATAATAAATTGATTAGCACACTTTAACTGAATTCATTTCTAAACTCCAGATAGATCACTTATATAAGAGAGGTCTGGAATCACGCTTCAAAAATTCGTGACGTTTATTGTTAAGCTTACTGGGCTTCTCCAACATCAATGATATGATCGTCAAACAATATTAATTTCATTTTATAATAATCCATGGCCTCTTCACGAAAACTTGTCATCTACGCTGCCCTTATGGGTAATGCCCTTATCGCAATCATGAAATTCATTGCTGCCTCCATCACAGGCAGTTCCGCGATGTTCTCTGAAGGCATACATTCAGTCGTCGATACTGGTAACCAGATGTTACTTTTGTACGGACTCAAGCAATCAAAAAAGCCTGCGGATGATCGCTTCCCATTCGGACATGGGAAAGAAATCTATTTCTGGTGTTTTATTGTCGCCATTATGATCTTCGCTGTTGGCGCAGGTATTTCAATTTATGAAGGGATCCATCGTTTACTGGAACCGGCACCAATAGAAAACATCCTGGTAAATTACATTGTGCTTGGACTTGCCATGATCTTTGAAGGTGCTGCATGGTTTTTTGCCTTGAAAGAATTCAAAAAAGCTAAAGGGAAATGGGGATATTTTGAGGCGGTCCAACGCGGTAAGGATCCTTCAATCTTTGTTGTTTTATTTGAAGACTCCGCCGCCATGTTAGGTTTAATGGTTGCAATGCTTGCTACTGTCCTGACTCAAGTCACAGGTAATTTATATCTGGATGGTATTGCCTCAATCATTATTGGCTTGATTCTGGCTGGCACTGCCATTTGGCTAGCAATTGAAACCAAAGGTCTGCTTATTGGAGAAAGAGCAAATGTTGGTGTTGTTGACGGCATCAGAAAACTTGCCCAATCCTACGACAATATTGAACATGTCAATGAAGTATTGACCATGCATATGGGGCCAGAATTTATCCTGGTCAACCTCAGTGTTGACTTCGAAGATTCAGCAACTGCGATAGAAATTGAAAATACTATTTCACATCTTGATACAGCGATAAAAACAGAATATGAAAATGTGAAAAGAATTTTTATTGAAGCAGAGGCGAGAAAATTACATCGGGTCTGAAACTACCTGCATACCCTGATTTACTATGTTAATTCAGGCGCATTATTATGTGTTTAAGATATCAATATAACTACACTTTGTATCAATGATTAAGCTATATTTAAGATGCTCATAACTGTTAATAAAGAGTCAGGGGAGGTATTTACCAATGATCACATGGGAAATCCAGGCACGGGAATTAGCCAATTGTAATTGTTCATACGGTTGTCCATGCCAATTTAATGATTTACCGACGTACGGAAATTGTGAAGCAGTGGTTTGTATGCAGATCGATAAAGGCCATTATGGCGATGTGGATCTCTCCGGGGTGTGTTTTGCATGTATCGCCTGGTGGCCCGGTCCGGTGCATGAGGGCGGTGGTAAATGCCAACCAGTTGTGGACGCAAGTGCCAGTGAAGCACAACGTGAAGCCATTTTAAAAATTGCTTCAGGTGAAGATACTGATGCCGGTAAAACTATCTTCAATGTGTTCGCCGCCACTTATGAGCAAGTGTTTGATCCCATCTTTGTAGATATTGACTTTGAGGTAGATATTGAATCACGTAAGGGCCACATCAAGGTAGATGGTCTGATAGAAACAAAAGGTGAGCCAATTAAAAATCCTGTTACTGGTGACGAGCATCGGGCACGTATCGATATACCTGATGGTTTTGAATACAGAATCGCGGAGATTGGAAGTGCTTCCAGCAAAACTCAGGGGAATATTCAGCTCAATCTCGAAAATAGCTACGGCCAATTTGCCCATATCCATTTAAATAACCACGGAGTTGTACACGCCTGAAAATAGTCAGTTGATGTCTGAAAACACAAGGCTTGAAATTCTCTTACGGCACGATCAATGGATCGTGTACGCGGGTCTTGTTGCAATTACGGGACTCGCGTGGATTTATCTCCTGAGTGGTGCTGGCATGCGAACGAATCCCTTTGATATGACAGCACTTTCTCTTGTCACACATCAAAATGCTGGCATGGCTATGGACATGCCTGAAATAAATATGGTCGACGGGGCATGGTCATTAAGTCAATGGATCATTGTTTTCATGATGTGGTGGATCATGATGATGGCGATGATGGTGCCAAGTGCTTCACCGATGGTTCTGATCTATGCCCGTGTGCTTAGGCATGCTCAAAAAAATGACCAGATAATACACTTTGCCATCCCGACCACAGCCTTTGTCTCTGGTTACCTGATTTCGTGGTTTGGATTTTCAATCGCCGCTACTACCTTGCAATGGCTGCTGGAACAAAACTATTGGCTCTCGATGAAGATGATCTCTAACAATGCCTGGTTATCTGGTGGTCTATTGATTACGGTCGGTATTTATCAACTCACACCTTTAAAAGCAGCCTGCCTTAAGCATTGTCGATCACCAGCAGAGTTCATTTCCAGTCACATGAAAAACGGGCACTGGGGTGCACTTCAGATGGGTTTTAAACATGGTAATTTTTGTGTGGGTTGTTGCTGGTTTCTGATGCTGTTACTGTTTGTTGGCGGTGTGATGAACCTTCTCTGGATAGCCATCCTTACCCTATTCGTTCTGTCTGAGAAAGTTTTGCCCCATGGCCAATTATTTTCGAGATTTACAGGTTATTTACTGGTTGTTTGGGGCGCAGTGATATTAATTACACCGCTATACCATTGAATAATTTATATTCATAATATGCGTATTCTGATATCTGAAAATTATCATTTTTAATAAGAAAAAATGACTTTCAGCGTATTTTCATATGTGCTCTTAAGACAATTTAATGTTAAGTTCGAGAAATATTATTGGGCTATTACTTTTGTAATTTCAGGCAATTTCTTCGATGAAAGACGAACAGTTACTCGATATTGACAAGGCGCATGTCTGGCATCCATATAGTGCCATGGGGTTAGATCATCCTGTTTATCCTGTAGCGTCTGCCGACGGTGTTCGTCTGAAATTAACAGATGGTCGGGAACTGATTGATGGTATGTCCTCCTGGTGGTGCGCGATTCATGGATATAACCATCCTGAAATGAATCGTGCGCTTGAGGCGCAAATAAAGAAGATGTCTCATGTCATGTTTGGTGGACTAACGCATCAACCTGCAGTAGAACTTGCAGCGCAACTGGTTGCACTAACTCCCGACGCATTACAGTCCGTTTTCTTTTCTGATTCTGGATCTGTGTCTGTTGAAGTCGCCATGAAAATGGCTATTCAATATTGGAACGCAAAAGGACAATCCACCAGAAAACACTTTCTAACCATTCGAAATGGCTATCATGGAGATACTTTTGGGGCCATGTCGGTGTGTGATCCTGTGACTGGAATGCATTCCATGTTTCAGGAGTCATTGACCCAACAATATTTTGTTGATGTCCCAAGATGCCAATTTGGTCAAGTTTGCACTGATAAAGATATTGCAGAATTTGAACAAACGCTCAGGTCCGAAAAAGAATATATTGCTGCCGTGATCATGGAGCCGATTGTTCAGGGCGCGGGCGGCATGCGTTTTTATTCTGCGGAATATTTAAAACGTGTTCGAGAACTCTGTGATCACTATCATGTGCTTTTGATCCTTGATGAAATCGCCACCGGGTTTGGCAGAACTGGAAAATTATTTGCTTGTGAATATGCTGTTATAGCACCTGACATTATGTGTGTCGGTAAGGCGCTGACGGGTGGCTACATAAGTCTGGCTGCGACAATCACGACTAAAGATGTAAGCGAAGCAATCAGTCATGGAGAGCCCGGTGTATCAGAACCTGGCGTATTTATGCACGGTCCGACGTTTATGGCGAACCCACTGGCCTGTACTGCGGCCTTGACCAGTCTGAAAATATTATTAGCCTCTCCCTGGCAATCTGAAATCTCACGCATTGAAAAACAACTTGCTGCAGGACTTGAGCCTTGCCAGGCATTGCATACTGTTGAAGATGTACGCGTGTTAGGTGCAATAGGCGTTGTCGAACTCACCAACCCGGTCGATATGGCAACTGTTCAGCCGCAATTTGTTGAAGCGGGTGTTTGGGTCAGACCATTTGGGAAACTGCTCTATCTCATGCCTCCATTTATTATTCAGAATGAAGATCTGAAAAAACTAACAACGGCAGTCGTCGATGTGGTATCTAAACTATCCTCCTGATTACAACTCAACACTCAACATATCGGATTAATGCAATTGGGCGCCTGACTGGATTTTGATCAACTCATCAAATGTTTTTATTAGTTTTAACAGACTGGGCGTGTAGGGGTCGCTTTTATGCAGGCATTCCTGCGCATAGACGAATATACTACTTTTGGCAGGCAGTGGTTTTGTCTCTTCCAGGGTGTTTTTCATGCGGGGCAGAAAAACCCACTGTAGCCATTGTTCGAAGGCCAGTGTATCCATACAGAAGGGTTGGTCACTGGCAAGTTCGTTGGTGCTTGGCATGGTTTTGTCCCATTTGCCGTTGATTCTCAAGGTAGCCTCCACCTCGAGCAGTACGTCGGCAATGCGATTCTGAATATCGTGCATTGTCTGGATTATACTTCCCTGTTGCATCAATTCAACAATACAGTATCGCTCTGAGCCATGCTGGATATGAAATTGAGGCCAAAAATGCCTTTCTAAAGACCTTTGATATCCATACTGTGATGGTCAAACACCTGCTATGAGGGCATATGAGGTGGTTTTATACTGTCATTCTGGTTTATAATCGCGCGTTTTTTGGCGCAGCAATGCCTGCGTTCATTTAAGAGGTATTTAACAGGTGCCTGTCCAAGCAATACGTTTCTGGCAAAGCGGTCAGTTGGCAACGTGTACTTTGAAGGCGCTGATCGACTCATTAGCAGTGTAAAGGTATAGAGTAGTAATAATTATGGCTGATTTATCCAAATATAGAAACATAGGCATCTTCGCCCACGTAGACGCTGGTAAGACAACCACGACGGAACGTATATTGAAATTGACCGGTAAAATTCATAAAACCGGTGAAGTACATGACGGCGAAGCCACCACTGACTTCATGGAACAGGAACAGGAACGTGGGATCACCATTCAATCTGCTGCGACCAGTTGTGAGTGGAATGGTCACCGTCTGAATATTATCGATACACCGGGACACGTTGATTTCACGATTGAAGTATATCGTTCCTTGAAAGTGCTTGATGGCGGTATTGGAGTATTTTGTGGTTCTGGTGGTGTTGAACCACAATCAGAAACCAACTGGCGTTATGCGAACGAATCTGAAGTTTCCCGCATTATCTTTGTCAATAAACTTGACCGTATCGGCGCTGATTTTTATCGTGTAGTAAAACAAGTCGAGGAGGTTCTCGGTGCGAACCCTCTGGTCATGGTATTACCCATTGGTGTCGAAGATAAATTTACCGGTGTTGTCGATCTACTGACGCGAAAGGCATGGATATGGGAAGGTATCGGTGATGCGACCAACTATAAAATTGAAGAGCCACCTGCAGATATGGCAGATGCTATCGAAGAATGGCGCGAAAAATTAATCGAGACTGCCATCGAACAAGATGACGCACTCATGGAGAAATACCTCGACGGAGAGGAGCTGTCAATTGATGAAATTAAATCATGTGTCCGTAAAGGTACGATTGCGCTTGATTTTTTTCCCACTTACTGCGGTTCTGCTTTCAAAGACAAGGGCATACAGTTAATCCTTGATGCGGCTGTCGATTACCTGCCTGATCCAACTGAAGTTAAACCACAACCAGAAGTTGATCTGGAAGGTCATGAAACTGGCGAGTTTGCTATCGTCGATCCTGACAAACCATTACGTGCATTAGCATTCAAAATCATGGACGATCGTTTTGGCGCACTCACTTTTATCCGTATTTACTCAGGTAAAATAGGCAAAGGCACAAATGTACTGAATACCTTCACAGGCAAAACCGAACGTATTGGTCGCCTGGTTGAAATGCATGCTGACGAACGTATTGAACTTGATAGCGCCCAGGCCGGTGATATCGTTGCCGTCGTCGGTATGAAAAATGTGCAAACAGGACACACCCTGTGTGATCCTGACAAACCTGCAACACTCGAACCGATGGTCTTTCCTGATCCAGTGATTTCTATCGCCTGTTCACCAGATGATAAGGCGGCTTCAGAAAAACTGGGTATCGCACTGGGTAAAATGATCCGGGAAGATCCTTCTTTTCGGGTGGAAACAGATGAGGACAGTGGTGAAACTATCCTTAAAGGCATGGGCGAACTACACCTTGATATTAAGGTTGATATCCTTAAACGTACACACGGCATCAGTGTCAGCATTGGTAAGCCACAGGTGGCTTATCGCGAAACTGTCACCAAACGCGTTGAAGATAGTTACACCCATAAAAAACAATCAGGTGGTTCTGGTCAGTACGGTAAGATTGAATATATCATTGAACCGGGTGAGCCAGGCAGTGGCTTTGAATTTGAATCAAAGGTCACAGGCGGCAATGTTCCACGCGAATTCTGGCCAGCGATTGAAAGTGGCTTCAAAAAGAATATGGAAAAAGGTGTATTGGCCGGCTACCCATGTCTTGATTTTAAAGTCACACTGACTGATGGTGCCTCCCATGCGGTTGATTCCTCGGCCGTCGCCTTTGAACTGGCAGCGAATAATGCATACAGACAAAGTATGCCTAAAGCTGGTCCACAGATGATGGAACCGATCATGAAGGTAGATGTATTCACTCCTGATGATCATGTGGGTGATGTGATTGGCGATCTGAATCGTCGACGCGGCATGATCAAATCTCAGGATGCCGGTGCAACAGGCGTACGCATCAAGGCAGAATGTCCACTAAGCGAGATGTTTGGTTATATTGGCACCCTGCGTACATTGACATCAGGTCGAGGACAGTTCTCTATGGAGTTTCTACATTACATGCCGTGTCCGAAGAATATTGCAGAAGAAGTTATTGCTGAAGCAAAGGAGCGCGAGGAAGCAAAAAGCAAATAAGTCTGCTTTACTTGATGAATAAAAAGGCCGGTTAATCCGGCCTTTTTTATGTGCATATTTTCTTTAGTTTGAAGATACTGGCAGCATTCTTTGACATCTGGGGCGCAATGATTTTCGGTTTCTCATATACTAAAAACGAATTAATTATATTGAGTCAATAAATGAGCCGCTATCGCCCACCTCCAGCAAATTCATCGCCATACATCACGGCAGATGGTTACAAGCTATTGCAAGCTGAGCTGAATACCTTGTGGGACAAGCGTGCTGAAGTCACAAAAGCACTCACAGTAGCAGCAGCGGAAGGAGATCGTTCCGAGAATGCAGAATACATTTATCGTAAAAAAGAGTTACGTGAAATTGATCGACGACTTCGGTATCTACAAAAACGTTTGCCGGAATTAAAAATCGTTCCTGAACAACAACGAAATAACAAACAAATTTTTTTCGGTGCCTGGATTACAGTTGAATGTATAACAGATGAAGCAATCACTGGCTGTGAAGCGACTTATCGTATTGTTGGGCCCGATGAATTTGATCCCGATAAGGGATATATTAGTCTCGACTCTCCACTGGCAAAAGGACTGCTCAAAAAAACAATAGATGATGAAGTTATTATTCATGCTGACGATTCTGAACTGCACTATGTCGTCATTGATGTCAAATACACTCGTCCCTAGAGGACCTAAGCACGGTCCAGATATGTTCTTTGTCAAAAAAAAGTGAATGAAATTTCATGCTCTACACTAAAAGCATATTTATCAAACTCCATAAACGTTTTCTTGCCGATATTGAACTGACATCGTAATATATTTAATTAATCACCTAAATTATAAATAGAGAAACACATGACCTGGAATATCTATCTTTCTGGAGAAATCCATAGCGACTGGCGTGAACAAATTGAGGCTGGTGTTAAAGCAGCCAGGCTGCCGGTTAACTTAACTTCACCGAACACTGATCACGCATCAAGTGATGATTGCGGTGATCAGATCCTGGGAGCCGAAGACGATTCATTCTGGAAAGATCACAAGGCATCAAAGATTAATTCCATTCGCATTCGTAACATGATTGAAAAAGCAGACGTTGTCATTGTGCGTTTCGGCGACAAGTATAAACAATGGAATGCTGCCTTCGATGCAGGCTACGCTGCAGCATTGGGTAAATCAATCATTACCCTGCATGATCCGGAATTAACACATGCTCTAAAAGAAGTAGATGGTGCGGCGACTGCGGTGACCCAGACACCGGAACAAGTCGTGAACATTCTGGAGTATGTGATCAACGGCGCATTGCCTTGACAACGTCGCATCAGTACGTTGTTGGCACGCTATAGAGAATAATCACGTAACTATCCGCGATGGTTACTGGCATCAGTCAGCAGATACATCTCTCTCTTTCGTAGCACATAAACTCTCGCCTTCTTTTAGCGCTTCAGCTAATTCAGTAGCGTGCAATTTTTTC
The DNA here is from genome assembly GCA_964504725.1 of uncultured Enterobacteriaceae bacterium. Lineage (GTDB taxonomy): Bacteria > Pseudomonadota > Gammaproteobacteria > Eutrophobiales > Eutrophobiaceae > SMWN01. Next base: position 8,705 of record CAZDFI010000015.1, on the reverse strand, counting down.
TCTATTTTCTTCATTGCTTTACTGGCTCTGGATTCATCGGCAGCGGCAGCGGCATAAAACCAACTGTATGCTCGCGTTTTGCTCTTTTTAGTGCCTGATCCATTGGTATACATAGTTCCCAGATAATATTGAGCCTTCGTGTGCCCTTGTTCTCCTGCATGTAAAAACCAGGCAAATGCTTCAGAAAAATCACTTTCAGTCTTTGCTTCATCCATTATCAATTTAGCTAATTGATATTGCGCTTTTGCATATCCTTGTCTTGCGGATTTCGAGAACCAGACACGAGATTCAGAAATATTCTTTTCGACACCCATGCCATTTAAATAAAAATACCCCAAGTAATATTGTGCCCGTGAGTAACCTTGCTCGGCAGCATCACGCAGTAGTTTTTCGGCTTCCTGATAATCCCTGGGGACACCTCGGCCTTCGATATACATTAAGGCGAGATTGTATAGCGCTTTGTCATAACTGTATTTCGTTGCCTTCCTGTACCATTCCACAGCTTCAATATCATTCTTTTCCACACCGTTGCCTTCGGCATACAAGGCACCAATATTCAATTGCGCCTTTGCATTGCCTTTTTTTGCGGCTCGGTTGTACCATTTAAGCGCTTTTTGAATATCCTTTTGTACCCCGTATCCCTGCGCATACATATAGCCAAGATTGTACTGTGCAGACACATGCCCAAACCTGGCCGCCTTTTGATAACCTTTAACTGCCTTTTCATAATCCTGTTTGACACCAAACCCATTCTGGAAACACCAGGCGAGATTCGCCAGGCCGTCACTGTCATGTTGTTCTGCTGCTTTACTTAGCCAGAAAACTGCTTGCTCATGATCTTTTTCAACGCCATGGCCATGCAAGTATTTTTCACCGATGCATGACTGGGCTTTGGCATATCCCTGCTTGGCTGCCTGTAAAAACCAACGTGCAGCCAGACCGAGATCTTGTTGCTCTCCTGGACTCTCATCATAAATGCCTGCGAGTGTTAATTGCGCATTGAGATTGCCTTTTTTAGCCTCGGTAATCAGTTGCGAGATATCTGTTTTTTTTTCAGCCATAATGAGTATCTCTTGCTTAGTTAAGGATCCTGGTCACAAACTCACTAAATCCTTGAGCTATTGTCCTGCAATTCCTAGTCAAAATCAGCGTTATTTCTGTCTTGTGTATCAAATTATCCTCACTTTCAGGAAAACCAACCCATCGACATATTTCCCCATCCCGTGGGCATAATATATTGGTGTAGCACTGCACACAGGCGCCAGTTTATGAGACAATGCGCCGCTTTTTTAATCACAGACGGACTACCACATTGATCACAACAGCAAATCTCACCATGCAATTCGGGGCCAAACCCCTGTTTGAAAACGTTTCAGTTAAATTTGGAGAAGGGCATCGCTATGGCCTGATTGGTGCCAATGGCTGTGGCAAATCAACCTTTATGAAAATTCTTGGCGGTGAACTGGAACCAAGTTCTGGCAATTTCTCAACCGACCCCAACGAACGCGTTGGTATATTACGACAGGATCAATTTGCTTTTGAAACGCATACTGTTCTGGATACAGTCATTATGGGGCACGCTGAACTTTGGGCCGTCAAAGAAGAACGTGAAAGAATTTATGCCCTGGAAAACATGAGTGAAGAAGAGGGCATGAAAGTCGCTGAACTGGAAGCCGAGTTCGGTGAAATGGATGGCTATAGCGCTGAATCTCTTGCGGGAGAATTGCTACTCGGTGTCGACATTCCTGTTGAACAACATAATGGCTTGATGAGTGAAATAGCGCCCGGCTGGAAACTCCGTGTTTTGTTGGCACAGGCATTGTTTGCCGAGCCTGAAATCTTGCTGCTGGACGAACCGACAAATAACCTGGATATCAATACTATCCGCTGGTTAGAGGACGTCATTAACGAACGCAAGAGTACCATGATTATTATTTCCCATGATCGCCATTTTCTGAATAGTGTCTGCACACATATCGCTGATATGGACTATGGCGAAGTCAGAGTTTACCCTGGGAATTATGATGATTATATGATTGCATCGACCCAGGTAAGGGAAAGAATGTTGACGAATAATGCCAGGAAGAAAGCAGAAATTGCGGAGTTACAAACCTTTGTCAGTCGATTTTCAGCCAACGCATCAAAAGCAAAACAGGCAACATCGCGCGCCAGAAGAATTGAAAAAATTCAATTAGAAGATATTAAACCCTCCAGTCGTATTAGCCCTTTCATCAGGTTTGAACAGCATAAAAAATTATATCGTCTGGCTCTGGAAGTAGAAGGACTGACTAAAAGCTTTGATGAAGGACCTCTTTTTAGAGACCTGAAGCTTATTATCGAAGTCGGCGAACGCGTCGCCATCATTGGCCCGAATGGTATTGGTAAAACGACATTATTAAGTTGCCTGGTAAATGATATTGAAGCCGACAGTGGTGAGATCAAATGGTCTGAAAATGCTAGCGTTGGATATTTTGCACAAGACCATGCCAGTGAATCTGAACAAGAAATGACCTTGTTCGACTGGATGGGTCAATGGAGAAAAGCATCTGATGATGAACAAGTCATTCGTGGCACATTGGGTCGATTGCTATTTTCCAGTGATGAGGGCAAAAAATCTGTCAAAGTGATTTCAGGGGGCGAAGAAGGCCGCATGCTGTTTGGAAAACTCATGCTGCAAACACCAAACATTCTGGTTATGGATGAACCAACGAATCATCTGGATATGGAATCTATTGAAGCACTCAACCTTGCCCTGGAAAATTATGCAGGCACTTTAATTTTCGTGAGTCATGATCGTGAATTTGTTTCATCTTTAGCCACCCGTATTATTGAATTAACACCTGATGGCGTGGTTAATTTTAATGGCAGCTATGATGAGTATCTACACAGTCAGGGTATTGAGTTAAACAGGTTGGAAGCTGCTCAGTAATATTTAACACTCCATCTTTTTGCTATAAGATTAAAGTGTTGCGTCGGTCAGTTGAAATCACCATATTTAAGTGATATCCATTTCGAGAACCAAGTTACCGTTTTGTCTTATTACTTATTTCATGTCTTGGGGTACCAAGTTGCTTTTGTTCGCTTTGTAATTTCTGATAACTCTCCCAACGACGCTGATCGAGTTCACCTGACTCCAGTGCATTTTTGATTGCGCAATTATTTTCTGTTTTATGTTGGCAGTTTTTGAATTTACAATAGCCAAGATATTGAGTGACATCATCAAAGGTATCTTTAATCCCTGTTTTACTTTCGCTAAGTTGTAATTCCCTGATCCCCGGTGTGTCTATGAGTATGCCGCCGTCTC
>CAZDFI010000015.1:3507-5391 GCA_964504725.1 uncultured Enterobacteriaceae bacterium | reverse complement strand
GAAGTGGTTGTGTGTTTGCCTTTGCCATCTTCTTCTCTGATTTCTGCTGTCAATTGATTGGCATCCGTCAGGTTGTTAATCAATGTTGATTTACCGACGCCGGAGGAACCGAATAATGCAATGGTGTGTCCTTCCGTGCATAGTGTTTTTAGTGAAGTAAGGCTTTCAGCATCGTTGCTGTTGACGCATTCGACACGTAGATCATTTTGTAATTTCAGTGCCTGATTTTTATATGAAACACAATCATCAGATAGATCCATTTTCGTCAGAACAATTACTGATTGAATATTGGCTTCAGCGGCGAGAGCCAGATAACGTTCAATACGCGGGAGGCTAAAGTCTTGATTACAGGAGGTGACAATAAACAGGGTATCTACATTGGCGGCGATGAGTTGATCGTGGGTCCTGTTGCCAGCGGCTTTGCGGATAAGGATGGTTTCTCGATCAAGTATACATAGCGGGCGTTCACCTTCATTGGGTATCAGTAGCCAGTCACCAACCGCGAGATTCCCGGGTTCACTGAAGACGCCTATCTCAAATGTTTCAACGCCTTTATTACTCCAGACAATGCAGTGACTACGATGTATTTGTGCAATTCTGGCGGGATAATTGTTGCGTTCTTCATCTGCAGAGATTTGTTGCTGGAAACAGGGTTTCCAGCCTAACTGAGCCAGATTAAAAATCATATTGTCTAATAAAGCCAGGGCTTAAGATAGTGGAGCCTCCGAATGTATTCTATGATTGTCGATAGTAAGCTTTTTTGAATTATTTAACCAAACCTTGTCAACCATTTCTATACTACTGCGTTATACCCAGGGACAGACAAAATAAAGTATGCTGATTAAACCATTGGAGAACAATATGAAAAATCACCCATTCATCACAAAGCTAGCGACAAGCCTGATGATCGGAATGTTTACTCTGCCTGTATTTGCTGAAGATCAGGGTGAGGACTCGCAAGAGGCCCGAAGCGAGAGACGCAATGATTTAACTGACGAACAGAGAGCGGAACGCAGAGCGAATCACGAAAATATGCGCCGGGAAATGCGCGAAAAGACCAGAGATATGACCCCCGAGCAGAGAAGGGCATTCATAGAAGCACGTATGACCGAGAGAATGAAAGACATGACTCCTGAAGAGAAGGAGAAGTTTCGGGCACGTATGGAAAGACGTAAACAGATGCATGAAAAAATAAAGAATATGACGTCCGAAGAAAGAAAGGCTTTCAGGGAGGCGCGTATAGCAGAGAAGACGAAAGATATGTCTCCTACAGAGAAGGAAGAATTCATGAATCGTATGGAAGAGCGAAAAAAAAGGTATGCCGAAAGACGTGCTGAACGACGTGACGCCGAGGAATCAGGCGAGGGATCAGGCGAGTAAACAGAGACAAACAACATTTTAGACCAGTAAAAGTAAGGGGAAACACACTGGATCGTAATCTGGAATTAGAAGAATTTTTTGCTGATGTTGAAAAACGCGCGTTTCGATTGGCAGAGATATCAACAGGAAACAGAGAAGACGCGCTGGATATTCTGCAGGATGCCATGTGCAAGTTGGTGGAAAAATATGCATCGCGGAACCCGGAAGAATGGGGCCCATTGTTTCACACCATTTTGCAAAGGATGATTGTTGATTGGTACAGGCGACATGCGGTGAAAGAAAGATTTCGTGGTTGGTTTGGATTGAATCACAATGAGAATGAAACTGAAGATTCAATGCAGAATGTCAAGGATGACACTGCTCAGACACCCGAACAGGAAGTGCACTCAGGTAGACGTATTGCTATGCTTGACTGTGCAATTAGAGCATTATCTTTGCGTCAGCAGCAGGCATTTTTGCTAAGGACATTGGAAGGATATGATGTGAATCAAACAGCACAAATAA
>CAZDFI010000015.1:0-3497 GCA_964504725.1 uncultured Enterobacteriaceae bacterium | reverse complement strand
TCAGACGGGAGTGTTAAGACGCATTATTCCAGAGCTGTGCATGTTTTACGCGAGAAACTGGGGGATGATTGGTTATGACTATTGAAGATAATGATCAGGAATTCGTCGATTCGATTAAATCAGAATTGAATGAAAGCGTGCAAAATATCAGCGCACGTGAATTGTCCGCGATTACTCAATCACGCAATAAGGCGTTGTCTAATAAAACGGAAAAAAAATCTTCATGGATATTCGTCCCTGCAGGTGTCGTTGCGACGGCTTGTCTCGCGGTGGTTGTTTACAGCTTTATTCAAGAGGCACCAGATGGGCAAAATCTAATAGACGAAAATTTAGATTTGGTCTCGGTGCTTGAAAGCTTCGATTTATATGAAGACCCTGATGTTTATGATGATCTCGAATTTCATGAATGGCTTGATGAGTATGAACCATCAAGCCAAGGCTAATCAAACCAGGGCAACCGCACTAATCCCTCATTTTATGTGATTCTTTAGCCAGCATTCGTGCAAATTGTTTAATCTGCATATCGAAAAGCACAAGTTCTCCTCCCGTTTTAATGGCTGTCAGTGAAATTCTGGCAATTAACATCAACAACAATAGTGCAATCACCCAGGCAAAGAAATAAGACACACGGATATTTCCAGACCCTGCAGAAGAAGGTCTATTATTGGGTTCAGTATTGTTTTGAACTGCATCTTCTGCGTCGTCTTCCACAATTAGACTGTCTCTGAGCGGCGCCAGAGTTTTATCAATATTTGAGCCTTTTTCTATGGCTACTGCGAATCGTTCAATTTGTTCGGGATGCTCGTATAAACCCTGTGCAGTTAATAAGACCTGAAGAGCAACCCAAAGCCCGATGAGAAGTAGGAAAAAGCCCAATATCCTGACAAGGAAACTCATGATATTCCTACCTGCATCATCTAATGTATTTTCATTCATGTTTTTAACTCCTGTTTGGGGAATCCTTTATACTCGTTATTAATTGCGTAATTAATTATAGAACTTTATGCCCTAACGGTCGATGAGGCCAGAAAAGATGAGACCAAAATATTCATTATGCTAAATTATCTTGGGTCAAGATTGTTCACAGCATTATTGGTGGTAATCGGTGTAATGACGATTGTCTTTATGTTGATTCATGTTGTGCCAGGTGATCCAGTTGAAGTAATGCTTGGGGAATCAGCACGGGCAGCTGACAGAGAGGCACTGCGCGAGACTTTAGGTTTGAATCTACCCTTATCAGTGCAGTGGATAAATTATGTAAATGGTTTATTACATCTGGACTTAGGCACTTCACTTCATACCAAAAGACCGGTAGTTAATATCCTGTCTGAACGTATTCCAGCAACCTCCCTATTGGCAGGCACGAGTATTCTTATTGCACTCATTATTGCATTACCTCTGGGAGTGCTTGCCGCTGTCCGTAAGGGAAGTATCTGGGATAGAGTTGCGATGACATTTTCTATGTTGGGTGTTGCCATACCCAATTTCTGGATGGGGCCTTTATTAATTCTGGTATTTTCACTATGGCTGGGTTGGTTTCCAGTCAGTGGTAAGGACCAATTCTCGTCGTTGGTTCTACCTGCGGTCACATTAGGTACTGCTTTAGCGGCAATATTATCTCGTATGATTCGTGCCTCATTATTAGAAGTGCTGAACGAGGACTATATCCGGGCGGCCAATGCCAGAGGGTTATTACCTTCATCGGTCATCTGGAAGCATGCACTAAAGAATGCAGCTTTACCGGTCGTGACCATATTGGGCATGCAATTGGGGGCATTGCTTGCCGGAGCTGTGATTACAGAAACTGTTTTCTCATGGCCCGGGATCGGACAGCTCACTATCGAGGCCATCCAGAAAAGAGACTATCCCGTGGTTCAGTCTTGCGTGCTACTAATTAGTTTGTGTTACGTTTTCGTCAATCTGTTAACCGATCTGGCTTATGCTTATCTTGATCCACGAGTTAGCCTGAATGAGTAAAGAGACATTCATGCCTATTCGATACTCATTTCCTTTCCTGGTTATTTCAGTATGGTTTTTTGTTGCGCTGTTTGCCGGGCTTTTGCCGCTGCACTCTGATGCCATGATGTTGGATAAGATATTATTTCCTCCTGAAGGGCAAGCCTGGCTGGGTTATGACGATTTGGGAAGATCGATCGCAGAGCGTCTGGTCTTAGGTGCGAGAACATCCTTTCTGGTGGCGATTTTTGTTGTCTCAATTTCATTTATTTTGGGCACCACAATAGGTGTGATGGCAGCCTGGTTTGGGGGATGGTGGGATAAAGTGACCGTACTTGTGATTGATATTTTTATCGCATTTCCGGGGATATTACTGGCCATTGCACTATCGGGTTTGATGGGCCCCGGGATCATGAATGCGGTAGTGGCGTTGTCTGTTGTTGGTTGGGTGGGATTTGCCAGATTGGCCAGGGCGCAAACATTGACCATTAAACATCGCGAACATGTTCTTGCGGCACAAGCCTTAGGGACCGGGACAGTGCGCATTGCGGTGTGTCATATTCTCCCTGTGATAATGGCACCTTTGATCGTTGAGGCTACCTTTGCGATTTCGGGGACAGTTATCGCAGAAGCAAGCCTGTCATTTTTGGGACTGGGTGTGCAACCACCGGACCCATCATGGGGCAGTATGATTAGAGATGGCACACGTTTTATGCTGGTTGCGCCACATATGGTTTTGGCGCCAGGCATGACAATCTTGCTGGTGGTATTATCTATTAACTTACTCGGTGATATGTTACGAGATAAAATGGATGTCAGATCAAAAGCTAAAAATTAAATTTATGGCGGATTTACATAATTACTGCATGGGTATTAGCTCGGGAATTCGTTCATGTCCTTAGGGCCAATTATGATGGACCTGCGTGGCACCACGCTGGAAAAGGATGAGAGAGAATATTTACTGCATCCTTTGGTCGGCGGGGTCATTTTTTTTGCACGTAATTATGAATCGCCTGAACAGATCGCTACGCTTGCAAAAGAAATTCATGGACTGCGGGAACCCAGATTATTAATCGCCGTGGATCATGAAGGTGGTCGTGTGCAAAGGTTCCAGAATGGGTTTACAAGATTACCTGCTCTCCAGTTAATTGGCGAACAATATGATCAAGATAAAAAGGCAGGGTTAAAGCTTGCTGAAAAAGCTGGCTGGCTGATGGCGGTTGAACTCAGAGCAGTGGATATTGATTTCAGTTTTGCACCCGTGCTGGATGTTAGCAAGGGGATCAGTCTGGTGATAGGTGATCGCTCATTCCATAGAAATCCGGAGTGTGTTGCAGATTTATCAAAGGCCTATATGCATGGCATGCGTCGCGCAGGTATGGCTGCGGTCGGCAAGCATTTCCCTGGGCATGGTGCAGTGAAAGAAGATTCACATCTTGCCATGCCGGTTGATAGAAGAAGATTTGAAGATATTCAGATGGATGACATGGTCTCATTCGAACGGTTAATTCATGCGGGCCTCGCGGCAATTATGCCAGCGC
>CAZDFI010000014.1:21237-35587 GCA_964504725.1 uncultured Enterobacteriaceae bacterium | reverse complement strand
ATAGAGGCACAGCCCCCGGCAAGTATCAAATGATCAATTTGAGCAATTGGGCTGGATGAAAAAAAGAATTGTTGTGCACGACTTATCTGTTGAACCATAGACTCCTTAAATGGCGTTAGAACTTCTGCTTCGTAATTATCTGGTAATCCACCCTGCTTTTTGGCCAGCCCGGCTTCTTCATATGAAAGTCCATAACGACGTTGAATATCTTCTGTAAGCTGGGCCCCGCCAAAGGCCTGTTCTCTGGAATAAACTATTTTTAAATCTTCCAGAATACTGAAGGTCGTCACTGCAGAACCCACGTCAGCCACCGCAATGATTTGACTTGCTCCTCCGCTACCAAATAAATCATTAGCCATCATAGCAACGGTATTTTCAAGGGCGAAAGCTTCAACATCAACAACCTTTGCATCCAGTCCTCCAACTTCGAGTGCAGCAATACGCAAGTCGACATTCTCGCTCCTTGAAGCTGCAAGCAGCACATTCACTTGTCCCTCACTTCCTTCAACTGGGCCCAGAACTTCAAAATCCATACTGACTTCTTCGAGCGGGAAGGGGATGTACTGGTCAGCCTCTAGCTGAATTTGGCTCGCCATGTCTTCTTCGGATAAGTCTGCAGGCATCGAAATTATTTTCGTAATCACTGCTGATCCTGAAACTGCCGCTGCACCACCCTTAAGGCGCGAACCTGATTTCTTTACTGCTCTACCGATTGCTTCACCAACAGCGTCCGCATCAGCAATATTTTTTTCCACCACTGAATTTGCAGGAAGTGGTTCAACAGAGTAACTTTCAATACGATACTTGTTTCCGCTTTTACTCAACTCGGTCAGTTTAATCGCGGTAGCAGTGATATCGATACCCAATACTGGTGTTGTTTTTTTCTTAAACGGAAACACGATTTTTTCCTTTTATTGTCACAGAGTTATATGGCATACACATAATTAACATTAACTTTCGCTGATCATAGCCAACGAAGACTTAAATAACAAACGGTTTATCGAAATAATTAATGTAATACATTAAATGATTCTCAAGCTAAAAAAGCCATATATATAGGTGATTACTGGGTTAAACTACACAATATGTTGCGATTCGTATTTAACTTTATTCTGTTTTTATTCACACTCGGTCTCATATTTATTGCCGGATTATCGTGGTATTTACTCCCTCAACTACCTGATATAAGCAATTTACAGGATGTGAAATTACAAATTCCATTACGAATTTATAGCCAGGATAACTCGCTGATTTCAGAGTTTGGGGAGAAAAGACGGCAACCAATCTTAATTGACGAAGTGCCCACCTCTGCAATGCAAGCCTTCCTCGCTGCTGAAGATGATCGATTCTATCAACACCCCGGTGTTGACTGGCAGGGCATCATGCGCGCAGTAGTACATCTTGTCAGGACAGGTGATAAAACACAGGGGGGAAGTACAATCACTATGCAGGTCGCCAGAAATTTTTTTCTTAGTCGTGAAAAAACCTACCTTAGAAAATTAAATGAAATTTTCCTTGCATTAAAGATTGAACGGGTCTTATCAAAAGACAAGATACTCGAGTTATATCTGAATAAAATTTATCTGGGTCATCGCTCCTATGGTATAGCTGCTGCTTCACAAACATATTACGGGGTCGATATAGATGAACTGACACTGGCTCAGATGGCCATGCTTGCAGCATTACCGAAAGCTCCCTCTTCAACAAACCCGATAACCAGCCCGAACCGGGCGAAAAACAGGCGTAATTATGTTTTACAACGAATGCTTGAAGAAAACTTTATTTCAGAAAAAGATCTTCAAGAGGCTATCACTGCACCCATAACAGCAAGTTTGCATAATCCTAAGATAGAAGTTGAAGCTCCCTATGTTGCTGAAATGATCAGAAAACAGCTGATCGAACAATATGGCAATAGTGCATATATTAGTGGCCTGGAGGTAACAACAACCATCATAGATAAAAACCAGATTGCGGCCAACCAGGCACTGCGTAAAGCATTATCCGAATACGACGAACGCCACGGCTACCGTGGTCCTGAACATCATTATGATTTAAAACCAGAAGATGACGAGACAACATGGAAACGCTTGCTCGAAAGCTTTCCCACGATCGGACATCTCTACACGGCACTCGTTGTACAGGTTAATGACCAGTCAATCACTACCTATTTATCTGGTCTCGGTTTAATTGATATTGAATGGTCCGGATTATCCTGGGCACGTGCCCACCTTAGTGAAAATCGTAGAGGCGCAAAACCAAAGACAGTATCAGAATTCCTGAAAACCGGAGACGTCATCAGGGTCAGTGAAGATAGTGAAGGAAAATGGAAACTTGCACAGGTACCCGAAGTAGAAGGTGGTTTTGTCTCGATGGATCCGAATGATGGGGCCACGATAGCTCTGGTTGGGGGTTTTGACTTCCAACGCAGTAAATTTAATCGAGTGACTCAAGCCTACCGACAACCGGGATCAGGATTTAAACCCTTTATTTATTCAGCGGGTCTTGCAGCTGGAAACACTGCTGCAACGCTTGTCAATGATGCGCCCGTCGTGTTTGATGATCCAGGTATAGAAGATGTGTGGCGACCTGAAAATTACAGTCGCAAAAGTTACGGCCCAACCCGACTGCGCGAAGGACTCACACATTCACGCAACCTTGTGTCTATCAGACTACTCGATGCTATCGGAATCCCTTTCGCCCTGGAACACATCAAAAAATTCGGCTTCAACATTGATGAGTTACCTAAGAATTTATCACTGTCATTAGGTAGCGCAACTTTAACACCCTGGCAAATGGCAAGTGCTTATTGTGTCTTCGCAAATGGTGGTTATAAGATTGAACCTTATCTGATAGAAACCATATCAACCAATGAAGGAGAAATCCTTTATCAGGCTGATCCTGTTTCAGTGTGTCGGGTATGTGTGCAACAGGAAGATGATCCTGATGTTGATTCACAGTTCGACGAACCACAATCCGATGCACAACAAACGCCAGACCAGTCCGAGAAAAAGTCAAGATATGCACAACGTGTTATCGATGGACGCAATATATGGATTATGAATTCAATCACTCGGGATGTAATCAAATATGGCACCGGACGTAGAGCTCTGGTACTTAAACGCCAGGACATGTCAGGCAAGACAGGCACGACTAATGATCAAAGAGATGCATGGTTCAATGGCTATAATGCCAACATTGTAGGTGTAGCATGGGTGGGGTTTGACAAGTTTCAACCACTGGGTAGCAGGGAAACCGGTGCCCGTGCTGCACTACCAATCTGGACTGAGTATATGAAGACGGCATTGGAAGACTTGCCAGAGAGCATCTTAGCTGAGCCAGCAGGCCTCGTTTATGCCCGTATTAATAAAACCTCAGGAAAATTGGCACAACCTGATGACCAGGACACCATGTTTGAAGTCTTTCGCACTGAATATGCACCAACAGCCATCACTGATGAAACCCAGCTTCCTGTATTGGATAATGATGCAAAACCCTCGGAAATCATCGATCTCTTCTGAAACTAAAAGTAGTACGATGCAAAAAACAGAAACAAAAACACGGCAGGCCATCACCGAGCTAGCGGCACGATATATCGCCGAGGACGGTTTAATCACCTACCACACTGCAAAACGTAAGGCAGCTGATAAGCTCGGTTATAACAAAAACAAGGACCTGCCGAAAAATATCGATATTGAACGCTCTGTCATCACCTATCAAAACTTGTATCAAAGTTCCTTTCAGCCTCAGACATTATGTAACTTAAGGGGGTTGGCGATAGATATCATGGGCCAGTTTGAGCGTTTTAATCCACGCCTGGTGGGGCCTGTCCTTGCAGGGACTGCTAGCAATCATTCTGAAATCACTGTTCATCTTTTCTCGGATAACCCTGAAGCCATAAATATTCAGTTACAGGAAAGTAATATTCCACATCAGATAAGTGAAAAAAGAATACGTACTGCTGATAAAAATTTAGTACCATTTCCCTCATCTTCTTTTTTCGCTGGACACATCCCTGTCGTCCTTATTGTTTTTCCTGAAAAATACCTTAAGCAGGCACCTCTATGTCCCATTGATGAAAAGCCAATGAAACGTGCAAATATCAAAAAGGTGCAATCCTTATTGCAGGAAAACCACTAGTACTCTTTCAATGTGATATTGCTACACTTTCAACTGATGATGCGTAATGATCACTTACTATGATTATTCTTCGCGTAGCACTTAACTCTCCCCTGCGTAGCCTGTTTGATTATCTACCGCCCGATAGTTGCACTATCAATCATTTTTTACCTGGACAGAGACTGCGAGTACCTTTTGGCAAGAACAGTGTGCGCATAGGTATTATTATTTCTATATCAAAAACGACCGAGATACCAAAACATAAACTAAAAAAGGCATTGGCACTGCTGGATGAACACCCTTTGTTCCCGCAAAAACATCTTCAGCTCATCAAATGGGCCAGTCAATATTATCACCATGCCATCGGTGACGTTGCTTTTACTGCGATTCCATCTGCGTTACGTAAGGGTAAAGCCGCAAAAATTAAACAGGAGGCCATCTGGCAATTGACGCCCTTTGGGGGAAAACTGAACGCCGATGAACTTTCCCGTGCAAAAAAACAATTGTCGATCTTCCAGTTCATCAAGCAGCACCCGGAAGGCGTGTCGCAAACACGGATCAAGAATGAATTTGAAAACATTCAGAATCCATTGAGCGAACTATCAGCAAAAAAAATAATTAAAAAAAAGATAGCCTCGTCAACAAATAAACCTGATAAGAGATGGTCTTGTCAGGATGATTCTGTGTGGCGCCTGCAGCCAAATAAAGAACAACAGAATGCAATAGATAAAATTATCGCTTCCTCGACTGCTTATCATGCCTTTCTACTTAATGGCATTACCGGTAGTGGCAAAACCGAAGTCTACCTGCAAGTGATTAGACGTATGTTGGCTTTAAACAAGCAGGCACTGGTACTGATTCCTGAAATCGGACTCACACTACAATTTATTGATATCATCAAACAAAGATTTGGAGAAAACGTCGTTGTACTGCACTCTGGATTATCTGAAGGTGAGCGATTGCATGGCTGGCTAAAGGCGCGCGACGGAACCGCATCTGTTGTCCTGGGAACACGCTCCGCAATTTGGACACCGATGCCCAAGCTCGGCATCATTATCATTGATGAAGAACATGATCTCTCGTACAAACAACAGGATGGACTGCGTTACTCGGCAAGAGATCTCGCGCTGATTCGGGGACAAAAAGAAAAAATTCCAGTGCTGCTAGGCTCTGCAACGCCTTCGATGGAATCAATGAAAAATGCCAGAGAGGGACGATATCAGGAACTCAGATTATCAAAACGTGTCAACAATTCAACGCTGCCTGATATCCATATCCATGATGTCAGAAACGACAAAATGCATGGGGCAATATCTCAATACTTACTGACAAACATCGAACAATGTCTACATAACAAACAACAGGTATTATTGTTCCTCAATCGTCGTGGCTATGCTCCGGTAATCATGTGTCATGACTGTAGCTTTATATCGCAGTGTCCTCGCTGCAATGTTTATATGACTTTTCATAAACACAAAAATAGATTGACTTGTCATCATTGTGAACACCATGAACGTTTACCAAAAGCTTGCCCTGATTGCTCAAGCCATCAGCTAATAGAGGTTGGACATGGCACAGAACGACTGGGAGAAACGCTTGCTGAACTGCTGCCTGAAGCGAAAATATTAAGAATAGACCGGGATAGCACACGACGTAAAGGCAGCATGCAAGAAATGCTGGACGATATTCACGCAGGTGATGCTGATATTCTTATTGGTACACAAATGCTTGCCAAGGGACATCATTTCCCAAAGGTTACACTGGTAGGGATTGTCGATGCGGACAGGGGCTTATTCAGTGTAGATTACCGGGCGAGTGAACGCATGGCACAGATTTTAATGCAAGTCAGTGGTCGGGCAGGTCGTGACGAGACCCCGGGATCTGTTATTGTCCAGACCCATTACCCTGAGCATCCTTTACTAGACAAACTGGCCCAGCATGATTACCAGCAGTTCGCACAATTATTGCTTGAAGAACGACAACAGACCCAACTGCCGCCATTTTCCTTTCAGGCTTTATTACGTGCAGAATCAAATAATCAGCAATTCGCTCAAAAATTTCTTAATCTTGCCAGGACAAAACTACAAACACTGGCTGATGGAAAACTGGAAATTTACGGTCCCGTTTCAGCGCCCATGGAAAAACGCGCGGGGCGCTATCGATTTCAACTCCTTGTACAGGCTGAAAAAAGGCAGGTAATTAAAAAGTTTTTAACGCCCTGGATAGAAAATCTTGAGCATCTGCCTGAGGCGCGCAAAGTGCGGTGGTCTGTGGATGTTGATCCGCAGGACATGATTTGATCAAGAAAACTCTTATATAATACCAGCAGCGTTTGAACTCAAATCAGAGTGCTGCATCAAAATAGACATTAACCGGATAAGAAAAATTCCAATTTAGAGGAAGTTTGATATGCACACCAGGCCTTACCCACTGTTACTCGTTTTCTTATCGGCAATGTTATGCCCTCTCCAGGGCACCGCCATTGAAGTAGCCATCAGTACAAAGATTGACTCAGTAGAGGTTATTCACAAGGGTCGGAAAATTACCATTGTGCGCAATCAGGACTCAGAAAGTACAATAGATCCGAACTATGCAAAAACTTCACGAAAGTGCCCACCATTTTGTATTCAACCCGCTAAACTCGCCGAAGGTGTGGAGACAATTGGTGAGTTGGAAGTACTGGATTATCTGAAGCGTTCAAGCGAAGGCGACCAAAGCGTACTGGTGATCGATTCGCGAACACCGGATTGGCTTAAAAATGGCACCATCCCGGGGAGTACAAATATCCCCTGGACTGAACTCAAACAGGGCGCAGGCGCAGATCCTTTTACTATAGCCGATATTCTGGAGCAACAATTTGGCGCACAATCGCTGGAAGGCTTGTGGGATTTTTCCAATGCGAAGACACTGGTGCTTTTTTGTAATGGCATGTGGTGTGGACAATCACCATCCAATATAAAAACATTACTTAAATTTGGCTATCCGGCGCATAAATTGAAATGGTATCGGGGAGGCATGCAAGACTGGCATAACCTTGGCCTGACTGTCGTTAAATAATTAATATAACAATCATAAACCTCCTAATTAATAATAAATCATCTTCTACTGTCTGGATGCTCACGTTACAATGCGCGACTTTCAACAAGTGTAGACGCCAGGAGTGAACGTTTGAAACAGGAATTACAGCAACTCCTCATGGAGGCTATTTCAATCGTTCAGAAGAAAATGAATCTGTCATTTTCTGCTATTGATGAAATTAAGATAGAAAGAACGCGCGATCAGACACATGGTGATTTTGCCTGCAACATTGCCATGGTGCTTGCCAAACAGGCGAAAACAAATCCAAGAGAATTAGCATCTGCATTAGTTGAAAATTTACCTGGTTCGGAAATTATTGATCGCATCGAAATTGCTGGCCCTGGGTTTATTAATTTTTTTCTCAGCAAGCAATCCCGTCTGGCTGTTATATCTAATATCCTGCAAGCAGGTAAAAATTACGGCCGATCTGAATTTGGTTCAGGAAAATCGATACTGGTCGAATTCGTTTCAGCCAACCCAACGGGGCCACTGCACGTTGGTCATGGACGTGGTGCCGCATATGGTGCAGTTGTTTCTGATCTGCTTGAGGCAATTGGTTATAAAGTAGACAGGGAGTATTACGTCAATGATGCTGGAAGACAGATGGATATCCTGACTGTCAGTATCTGGCTGCGATATCTTGAGCAATGTGGTATCAGGATTGATTTTCCGGAAAATGCTTATCAGGGAGAATATATCCGTGACATAGCAAACAAACTGTTAAGTGACAAACAACGATCTCTCAGTTCTGACCTGGACTTCCCTGAAACAATGGACGATCCAGAAATACATATAGACTGCTTGATTGCCTTTGCTAAAAGGACACTTGGTAGTAAAAATTATCAGGTTATTTTGAATTCCGGGCTGAATGAGATACTCGACGAGATACGTGAGGATTTAGCTGACTTTGGTGTGGAATTCGATTGTTGGTTTTCAGAGCAATCTCTGTCAAACGATGATCAAATTCAAAAATGTATCGACAAACTCAGGAAAAACGATTTTGTTTATGAAGAAAATGGTGCCCTGTGGTTTCGCTCGACAACATTTGGTGATGAGAAAGATCGGGTTATAATTCGCGATAATGGGCAGGCAACTTATTTTGCCTCGGACATTGCTTATCATGTAGAAAAATTCTCACGAGGCTATGACAAAGCTATCAATATCTGGGGAGCTGATCATCATGGCTATATTGCCAGGGTTAAGGCAGCACTTTCTGCGCTTGATGAAAATCCTGACAAACTTGAAATTTTGTTGGTTCAATTTGCAACCCTGTATAGAGGCACTGAAAAATTACCGATGTCTACTCGCTCCGGGCAATTCGTCACTTTGAAGGAACTGCGCGACGAAGTAGGCAAAGATGCGGCTCGTTTTTTCTACATCATGCGTAAGAGTGAACAACATCTTGATTTTGATCTGGAATTGGCAAAATCAAAATCCAGCGAGAACCCTATTTATTATATTCAGTATGCACACGCCAGGATCTGCAGTGTACTAAAGCAATTAGAAGAAAAAGGATTGTCATATGATGTAGAAATGGGTAATCATAATCTACATGTCTTGAGAGAACCGTCCGAGGAAAAATTAATTACAGCATTGTCTCGATATCCGGAAATTATGCATGCTGCCGCGATTGAAAATGAACCACATCAACTGGCTTTTTACCTTAGAGATCTCGCAAATGAATTTCATAGCTATTATAACTCATGTCAGTTCATTGTTGATTCCTGTGAATTAAGGAATGCACGTCTTAATCTTATCAGTGCCAGCAAACAGGTGATTTATAACGGGCTTGAAATTTTGGGCGTATCCGCACCGGAAAAAATGTAGAAGAAGAAATATAAAGATGCCTAAAGATTACAAAAACATCAAATCAAAAAAGACGGCCAGGTCTGGTGGTAACTCTAACCAGTTTAAATCATTTTTTGCCGGTCTGACAGTTGGGCTCTGTGTCGCAATAATTGTTTATTTCTATCAGCACGATCTTGGACAACAAACACAGATTATTCCACCAATATTTACCGTCGAAAATCCAGAGCTGGAACCAGGCCAAAGTGATGACAACCCCCCACCCTCATTTGATTTTTATCAGATACTCCCGAACATGGAGGTCAATGTTTCCGAATGGGAAGCGGAAGATGGCGATGTCATTAAAGAACAAGTTGAGCCGAGCGCTGAAAAATCCGGGATATACATCCTCCAGATCGGTTCATTCAAACAATACGAAGCTGCTGACGAAGTAAAGGCCAAGCTCGCACTGATGGGAATATCGGCAGATATCCAACGTGTCGTGATTAATGGTAAAGACATTAGGCACCGAGTCAGGGTGGGTCCCTATAGAGATTCAGAGAAATTATCAATGGTTCGTCAACAACTCACAGAGAATAATCTTAACTTTATGCTTTTAAAACTTAAAAGTGAAAATTAGGTATCACTTCTTTGTGTATGAGCATAGAAACAGGAAGATTTCCAACGAGATTGATATTGAAGCAATGTAATTATCTCATTCTGATCAAGATCCTAAAATGTGACGTAGTTCAAAACATTTAATGATTCTTTGTGCTTTGATGTGGAGCGGGTGATGGGAATCGACAATTTCGTCAGGAACGAAATTGGTCGCACATAGTGCGCCCGTAGGGTGAAAACCAGGGATGGTTTTCAACAGCCCACGTTCATAAATATGCGGGTTCGAATTTATTAATGTTGTGGCTATTGAACAGATCAATTTACCTAATGAAAGCTTGGAGCGGGTGATGGGAATCGAACCCACGTATTCAGCTTGGGAAGCTGATGTTCTACCATTGAACTACACCCGCGAGATATAAATAGATTCAATACTGCATCAAGGTACCAGAAAAACACTCCTGACGCAGTGTGTGCTCTATCATCTTTTGGTGTAAGATTCGCCTTGGATATTGGGCAATTCATTAAATATTAATAATATAATCATATGGTTAAATATTTTTATTTTAACCATAATCATAAAGTGTGTCAGGGTAATTACGTTGACGGGGAGAAAAGGCTAGGCTCATGAGGAACACAAGGCCAACTGTCATTGGTGTGGACAATAGTCTGTCAATGAAAAAATTGCTCGAAAGAAGCACAGAAAATCTTGATATCGATTTGACTGTGTTTGCTTCCGCAGAAGAGGCGTGGCCATACTTGCAATCAAACACGCCAAATTTAATCGTTCTAAGTATCATATTGCCCGGCAAGAACGGCCTGTCACTGTTAAGGGATCTGAGACAGCTACCAGTTCACCAGGAAACGCAAACAGTCATTGTCAGTTCAAAGGATTACATCCAGGATCGATTGGTTGCCAAAGACCTGGGTGTCCTGGAATTTATCCCCAAACCCGTGTCTATGCAGACAATTACGGATGTTGTAGTAAAATACACTCTGGCAAAATTCAAAAACGATAATAAATAGGCAAATGACTAAAGCACAACTCCGATTTTGGGGCGTTCGCGGTTCATACGCGGCACCTTTTTCCACTCACCTCGGTGTCGGTGGCAACACCTCGTGCGTGGAGATCAGAGCGGGGGATCACCTGCTGATCTGTGATGCTGGTACTGGCATCATCCCGCTTGGGAACAAATTAATGCAACAGGATAAAATACGGGAAATGCTTGTCATTTTGACGCATTATCACTGGGATCATGTTTGTGGTTTGCCTTTTTTTGTCCCTGCTTTTATGCCTGACTGGAAGATCAATTTTTTCGGCCCAGGTGATAACTCGGCACTAATAGAGGAACATGTCGCTGCACAAATGCAAGCACCCTATTTCCCTGTGGGTACGGAAACCTGGCTGGCAGAGATAAATTATCTCGAGACGCAAAGCAATGATTTTCAGTACGGACCCATGAAAATTAGCTTTTCAAACGTGCATCACCCGGGCATTACTTACGGATTTAAGATTGAAGTCAATGGCAAGACGATCGTTTATGCATCAGATAATGAGTGTAAGTTTATTGAGAAATCAGTTAAGCATAGAACTGATGAATTCAATGAAGAGGAACTTGCACTATTTGAAGAAATGATTCATGAAGAGCATCAGTCAGAATTAAACCTGTTCAAAGATGCAGATATTCTTATACATGACGCCCAATATACACCCGATGATTATGATAAAAAACACGGGTGGGGCCACTCTTGCTACATTGACGCGATCGATACTGCTATCAACGCCAATGTAAAAGAACTTTACCTGTTTCATCATGATCCCAACCATGACGATGCTGCCATAGAAGAAATCCAAAAACATTCGAATGAGATCATCAAGGAAAAAGGTTCGTCGCTTATCTGTCACATTGCTAAAGAAGGCATGACAATAGATCTTTGAATATTTATTTTTCGGTGTAAGCCTTTTATCAATCATTTAGTCGCTATGCAAATCACTCTCAACGGAAAATCACTGGTACTTGATAACTCAGTGAATATTGTTCAGTTACTTTCCAAACTTGAACTTTCCGGTCGTCTTGCCGTAGAAGTAAACCAGCATATCATCCCCCGGAGTTTATTTTCCACTTATGAAATTGAGTCAGGTGATAATGTTGAAATCGTTGAAGCAATTGGTGGTGGCTAATGGAGACTGTTAATAACACTCTTGATGATCAGGTAGTCATCGCCGGAAAAATATATACATCAAGGTTGCTACTCGGTACGGGGAAATATAAGGACATGGAAGAGACAGGACTTGCCATTGAGGCGAGTGGTTCACAAATAATTACTGTTGCCATCCGCAGAAGTAATATTGGTCAGAACCCGGATGAGCCGAATTTACTGGATGTCATTAGACCGGACAAATATACCATCCTGCCAAATACAGCTGGATGCTTTGACGCGGACTCGGCAATACGTACTTGCCTGCTTGCGCGAGAATTACTTGATGGACATAAACTCATCAAACTTGAAGTCCTTGGTGATGAGAAAACATTGTTTCCTGATATACCGGCAACAATCATCGCTGCGGAAGCACTTATTAAGGAAGATTTTGATGTCATGGTTTACACCAATGATGATCCTGTTATGGCCAAACGGTTTGAGGACATGGGCTGTGTCGCTGTCATGCCGCTGGCCGCACCCATCGGGTCGGGCCTCGGTATCAGAAATCCGTATAACATCCGCACAATCGTCGAAAACGCCTCTGTGCCCATTATTGTAGACGCAGGCGTTGGCACAGCTTCTGATGCTGCGATCGCCATGGAACTTGGCTGCGATGGTGTTTTGATGAACACAGCCGTTGCTGAGGCTAAAAATCCTGTTTTGATGGCAAGCGCAATGAAGAAGGCGATTGAGGCTGGGCGTGAAGCATTTCTTGCCGGCCGTATGCCGCGCCGCGCCTATGCCAGCGCATCCTCTCCTATTGACGGTACATTTTTCTGATTCGGACAGCCTTCTGGTAGTAACGCAGCATTGTCATGACATTGGGATCAAATCAACATCGGCCGATACTTAGTTATGTCTTACGTGATGGCCGAATGACATCAGCACAAAAAGAGGCGCTCGAAACTTCCTGGCCTTTATATGGTCTTGAGTTTAGTAAGACAGCTCTGGATCTGAATAAAATATTTGGGCGAAATGCCCCCAGAATACTGGAAATCGGATCAGGCATGGGGGATGCCACCGCCCAAATAGCCGACCAACACAGGGAGTGTGATTATTTGGCTGTTGAGGTACACCGTCCCGGCATTGGCAGTCTGATACGTCGCATCGAAGAAGATAAACTTTCAAATATTCGGCTTATCTCTCATGATATTGTGGATATTTTAAAATATCAGCTCCCTGAGAATAGCATTGATTGCGTTTATATCTTCTTCCCTGATCCCTGGCCCAAGAAAAAACATCATAAAAGACGATTAATCAGTGCGTCGCTCTTGCCTTTAATTAAACGGGTTTTGAAAAACCACGGTCGCCTGTTCATCGCAACCGACTGGGAAGATTACGCAAAACAGATCATTATGTTAATCGACAATGAACCAAACATCATAAATCTCGCTGGCAACAATCAGACTGCCCCTCGCCCTAGATGGCGGCCCATGACAAAGTTTGAAAACCGGGGCTTAAACAAAGGCCACCGCGTCTATGATTTTGCATTGGCTTTTAAATATTAAAATCTAAACTGAGAATAATTCCCTGAAATCACTAACATGAAAAAATTCTGTTGATGATCGTATTGGTAAATGACTATCTGGTTTGGCGATGCTCAGTAAATTACGCAGGCCATAATCCTGCGCAGTTTTCAAAACAGTAAGATTATCATCGATAAACAAGGTTTTTTCCTGGCTGAATTGAACAGCATTGGAAAGTGATTTCCAGAACACACTATGTTCTTTCGGACTGCCCAATGCATGGGCAGAAATAATAATATCGAAATATTTTTTGATGCCTGTTTTTTCCAGTTTCACATCAAGAATTTTCTCATGCGCATTGGTTACCAGCACGAGCTCTTTGCCCATTTCGTTTAATTTACATAATAATTCTTCGGCATAAGGTCTGGTTTTAATTAAATGCTCTACATTGTATTTGAGCATGAATATATCCATCCCCAGCTCATCAGACCAGTAATCCAGACAGTACCATGCCAGTGTACCTTCCATGGCTTTGAATTTTGGAGTTAACACCGCTTTCGCAGCATCAACTTCCAGACCATTAAGTTGACCCCAGCATTCTGGCAGATACTCTTGCCAAAAATAGTTATCAAAATGAAGATCCAGCAAGGTGCCATCCATATCCAGCATCACCGTCTCTATTTCATTCCAGTTAATCATTTAATTGTTATGTCCAATTCTATTTCTCTATTATCATAACCAAGCAATGTGCCACTTAATACCCGTAATCAATAGAATTCAATCAAAATGGAAATAAACCTAAAGCTAATAGAAGAAATTTGTCAGATTGCAAATAAGGCTGCTGCAAATATACTCGAAATTTATGATACTGATTTTGCAGTTGAAAATAAGCAGGATCGTTCACCATTAACCGCTGCTGATATAGCAGCGCATAACACCATTTGTATGGCACTCGCTGATTTAACACCTGATATACCCGTACTATCAGAAGAATCTGCAGAATTGCCTTACGCTGAGCGATGCAAGTGGTATCGTTACTGGTTGGTTGATCCTTTAGACGGCACACGCGAATTCATCAAGCGGAATGG
>CAZDFI010000014.1:0-21227 GCA_964504725.1 uncultured Enterobacteriaceae bacterium | reverse complement strand
GGCGTTTGTTACTACGCGGCAACGTCCCTGGGGGCTTTTAAAAAGAGTGCTGAGGGAATCTCAGAATCGATTAAGGTAAAAACATCGGAGATCAATAAAATCACCATCGCCGGCAGCCGATCTCATGGCAGTGAAAAACAAAAAGCTTTAATAGACAGGCTGGGCGGCGCAGAAATTATTGCCATTGGCAGCTCTTTGAAGTTTTGTCTGGTCGCAGAAGGTGCCGTAGATATATATCCGAGATACGGATTAACGTCTGAATGGGATACCGCTGCCGCACAGTGTATTGTTGAAGAGGCCGGGGGCTGTGTTGTCGATATGGACTTTAAGCCTATTCGTTACAACACAAAGGAGTCACTGCTTAACCCCGAGTTCCTGGTGATTGCTGATCAATCTTTCAACTGGAAACAGTATCTAGACGAAATTAACTAAAGATAAATTTAGACAGGACTACCTATTCCTCTTCAGGTAAACCTTCTGGCAATAGATAAGTGTTAGCTTTTTCCAGACTAGACATATAAATCAATCCACCATGGGGCCTGTTTATCCTGGCCTCATCGTAGATAAACCCAAAAACCTCATCCGCATCTTCACTGGGAACTACTACGGTTAATACCTCTTTTTCAGTTTGCTCACCAATACCCCTGTAGGCCAACGGCGTTAATTTACCAACGCCTCTTGCAGTATTAACGTTCGCAGTAACGATACCCTTTTCTTCCTTGAGCGTTTTGACAACACCAAGACTGATACCTTTTGGCAATATACAGGTGATAAGCTTTTGGCTATCGGCAAACATTGTCAATTATTCACTGCGGCCGATTTAGCTTCAGCTTCTTCCTTTTCCAGTTTCTCGGCAATCTCCGTAGGGATATATGTTGCCGCTTTATCCAGGGGGGTTAAATAGATCAATCCCATGCCCGGCGTATCAAGGTTACCAGCGATATACATTCTTTCAAAGATTCTATCTGCTTGATCCTTTGCGACCACGACATTGATTACTTCCTTATCAACTTCAACCGCCAGTGCAAGGATACCTAATCGTTCCCTGACACCTTCTCCGTGCGCATAATGGATAGTTGCACCTTGTGCACCTGCTTCCTGCGCGGCCTTTACGATAGTATCGGCAATTCCCCTTTGAACAATACATGTGATTATTGAGACATCCGTTAATACCGTGACTTCTCTTTTGCTCATGTGATTGCTACCTCCACAATATTATTGTCCTCAAGATCATCTGCATGGTGCCTGCGATTAATTTTCCACTGTACCCACAATCCTGTAGATAACACCGCTATGATGGGACAGATTGAAGCCATAGATAAAATACCAAAGCCTTCGACAGATCCCATGGCGCTACCAAAGCCCAGTCCCATTGCCAATACCAGGGGCACTGTGACAGGCCCTGTTGTCACTCCTGCACTATCCCAGGCAATGTTGACAAACTCCTCCGTTGATAGCGCAGTCAATATCACCCCAATGACATAGCCTGGCAATATTAAATAAGCGATGGGGATGTCAAAAATAATCTTCATCACACCGATTGCAATACCAAAAGCAACCCCGATGGAAACTGCATACATGAGCATGGATTTTTTAAATGCACCATTGGTGAGATTTTCAACTGTTGTCCCCAATGCGTTCAGGGCCGGTTCAGCTAATGTAGCGCCTAGCCCTAAAAACCATGCAAACAAGGCGGCAATTGATATGCCTAGCGTCAATGAATATAGAGGTGAATTGTCAACCAGCGCTATATTAGTGAAGGCAGCAGGGACCAGACCGCCAGATTGTCCTCCCAGCTTTGCTAATCCGTAACTCAGGCCGATATTAAAAATGACCATGCCGATAACACAGAGTGAGATTCCGTAAGTCGTCATTGCTTTATTTTTTATTTTTTCATTGAGGATAAAATACATTACAAAAATCAGAAATAACACGAGGGGAATAATTGCCTGCACTCCCAGAACCATTTCTTGCCACGGTGTTGATTCATACCAGGCAGCATCACTAACAACATCACCAAGCTGGCTCGCACTTGCAATGATTGAATCAACCGATGTAGTTGAGGCGACAAAAAGTGCTAACACCATCACACCAATAATTGGAAACAAGGAAGCAAGTGTCACAATCCCAAAACCGGATAATGACGAATGACCCTTACCAGCAGACGACGCGATGCCTATACCCAAAGAAAGTACCAATGGAACCGTCACCGGCCCCGTGGTCACAGCGCCACAATCCCAGGCGAGACCTAAAACCTTAACCAGCTCCGGATCGGGCATAATATAAAGCGTGAGACCTAGCGTAGGGACCATCGTACAGTAGATAAAAGGCTTCATGCTCCAGCCGTAAATAAAACGCATCGTTCCAAGAACTGCAGCCAGACCAACACCAATACCAACAATTAATACGAGTACGTTAGACCATTCGTTGAGTAAAGCATACAAATACGGTGCCTTTGTAACATCGACAATCGAGCCCGCCGTTTTTAGAGCGCCAATAGCAGGCTCAGCAAAGGTGACGCCGATCCCCAACAGGAACGTAACCGTGAGTACCACGTATAGTGGAGATTTTGTGGGTAAAATACTCCCTATGGTCTCACCAAAGGGCATTAACCCAACCTTCAGACCTTCCATGAACATCATCAAACCAATGATGACTGAGACCAATCCTGCCATTATCACCCAGGAATCTGTTAGATCCTGTCTTAAGATGAAGAGTTGGAACAAAATCAGATATAAGGCTAAAGGTAATACAGCTTTTATCTGATCATACAACCTGATACTAACGTAAGGCTGGACCAGTCTGTATATATCGATATTTCTTAATGTTAATTTTGGAGGGGTATACGGGATATCAATGCCGTTTTCGTCTTGCTGTATCTTTGGCGCAATATCATTGTAACTAATCGACTTTTGTCGAATGGTTATCTCGCGAATGTAAGAACCGAATCGTATTTTCCTGTCCACTGAGCCATCACCTATATAAATAGATTAAACAGTCGTACAGCATTTCATTAATTATGCTTATCTATAAAAATATTTACAACTTCATAGATTAAGAAAATTACATCTCTGGAAGACTATATACTATGTAAGCAGCACACATCCCCAGACAATCAATACATTTATCAATGCGATTAATACGGCAGCCGAAGCAACATCTTTTGCCCGACCTGAAAGTTCATGATGTTCTCCACCAATACGATCAACAACTGCTTCCAGCCCGGAATTAATCAATTCTGTAATCAATACCAGAAAAATCACACTTACAAGTAATGCCCTTTCAGCACCCGTTCCCCCAAGATAATATCCCAATGGGACGAGGATCAGGGAAAAATAGATTTCCTGTCTAGATGCCGCCCTCATTTCTGAAGGCTGATTTCAATCCTTGCATTGAGAAAGCAAATGCTTTGAGCAAACGTCCAGGGCCAGTTACACCTTGTGAGGACATTATATTGAATTATTATTTTCTAGTTGGGATCATATTTACAATAAAGCCAGGGCAGCATTGTAGTTTGGCTCATCTGCAATTTCAGATACTAACTCTGTATGAATCACCTTGTCATTTTCATCAATAACAACAATTGCACGTGCAGTGATACCTGCTAGGGGACCATCTTCTATCAACACACCATAGTCTTTTGCAAATTTGCGTGACCGCATCATAGAAAGTGTAATGACATTCTCAGTCCCTTCTGCCGTGCAAAAACGTGACATGGCAAAAGGAAGATCAGCAGAGACCATCAAAAAGACAGTATTTTCTCTGCTTGCTGCCGAATCATTAAACTTTTTTGTTGATAATGCACAAGTCGGTGTATCAAGACTGGGGACGATATTCAGTAATTTCTTTTTACCGCTGTAAGTATCCAGGCCGACATTGGCCAGTTCACTATTCACCAAAGAAAAAGCAGGGGCCTGCTCACCGAGTGCAGGCAGCTCTCCATTGGTATTTATTTCATTTCCATGCAGGGTTATTTTAGCCATTTTATTTTCCTCTATCGTTATTCCCTCTATCACTATTCCACGACCATTGTAGGCATATGGAACGGCGAGATCATCTATTTTATCTGTATTTATACCACATCCAGACACCACTCATTGCAAGCAGTAAGAACAAGAGCGCCATAAAATCTACCAGCAAGACACCTGCATGCCCAAATATTCTGCCACTGTGGATATCCAGGATCACTCTTTCCACTGGCAGGCCCTTGCCACGATAAAGTATCAGTAACTGATGATATAAATCATTTGGGATTTCCTGGGCCTCAGACCAGTTAACAGCTAAGCCTTCTTCTTCCTGCCATTCTGTGGTATCAAGATCAGCGATATAGTCACCATGTGCTGCTCTAATAACAACCTCTCCTTCCTCAGAAAGGCCAATTGACTTTATCCCTGCGGGTACGCCTTCAGCACCCGAAAGCCCTTCTACAAGCTCGCCGGATAAAGTTAGAATCAACAAGCTGCCATCTAATGCAACGACGAACTCATCACTTAACACGACCACCCCAATCAAATTATCAATATGATCGGCAATCTCCTTCTGATCAAAATACAAGCGGCTGTTGATTTGGCTCACCCAATGTTGGTCTACCATGAACCCGCTCACCTTTCCTTTAGGCTGAATGTGATACCAATCAAGAAGCATATCGCTTTTAACAAATATGTTTTGTAGATTCAGCTTGTCTGTATGATTCAGCAGCAAACCGGTAACCACCAACAGCATGACAAAAAACGCTGCAGTGATACCGATTTTTCTATGCCACTTATGAATAAAACTCCACATTATTTGATCACCATGTTCCCAAGCAAATATTTACCCGGTTCTATTTGGCCACGTTTTCCATTTGCATTATTTCAATTTCTTCATGCAAAACTAATGCGAGACGTGCCATTTTTGTCATCGCTTTAACGGAAAGTGTGGCGCCTGAAATACCATCGATATGTCTATCAAGTTGATTGTTTTCTTTTAGCGTCGCATCACTGAATTGATCAGTAAAAAATGGATAACGAACTTCCCAACCCCGGCTCTCACGGAAAGTCAGTACATTGATACTTTCAATCTTACTATCATTAATCACTATGCCAGCGGTAATTGGTCTCTCTTTACCAATTTCTTCCAGTATCCAGGCCGTACGTGCATTTTTTCTCCAGTATTTTATTCTAAGTACGCCGAGGTCATGCTCCATGATCTCACGTATTTTCACTTTGAGATCTTTCTTAATCCAGATTTTACTTACCTTGGGAACATCACCGGAAAATACCTGCTGAATAAACTCTGATGGCTTCTGATAGTTTCCTGTCGCTAACGCATGGCTAAGCAGAAACAGATTACATACCAACAAGCAACAATAAACATAAAATCGTAGACTGTTTTTTTTCATCGCAATGCATGCAAATTAAAATTGATAACCAAGGCCCAGATTAAAACCATCACTGATAACTTTTGCCCTGTCATCACCGCTTTCATTTTGATAATCAAACTTGAATGCAACATTAGGATGTGGCCACCAGTTCGTGCCCACGTTCCAACTTTCATACTGAACATAGGTACCATCTGGTACTGTGCCCTGACCCCTGGCATCCCATTCAGCATAGCGTGTAAAGACACCAATCTCGCCTAGAATAAAACCTGGGGCCTTAAAACGGTAGGCAGGTTCAACATACCAGCCGTCAAGATTATCTTGCGTAAAAGTAATTCCTGTCGGAGCATCTATATCCCATCGAGCATACAGCGCACGCAATCCAAAACCACTCGCGTGCTTATAATCAATATGCCCTTCAAACAATGTTGCATCAACATCGAACGTATCTGCGGTTCCCGTCATGTCCGACTGATACTGTCCTGATAAACCGACTTCCAGACCTGGCATGCCTGTGTAACGAAGTCGGCCAGTGAAAGCAATATCCTGATCATCAGCTTTTGAAATTTTCGAACGTCCGCTTCTAGGCCTTAAAGTGGAAGAGCCCGATGTCGGGCTTAACAATCCACCATGGGCAACGATGTCATAATTCCATCCCGGAGCGATTTCACCATTTAAGCCAAGTCCCGCTTCCCACCACGTGGTTGGTATAATTTCAGTTTCAACCTTGTTACGTTCAACACCATAGAATGTATTCGGTTCATGCGTAACATTAATAATACCGATCGGTAATATATCCACACCGGCCCGAAAACGGTGATTGTCATTTATATCCATTTCTATCCAGGCCTGTTCCAGTTCAACTTCTCCTGACTCTCCATCTCCTGATAACGCATGTTCCAACTCAAGCTCTGAAAAAAAGCGAATATTGTCTGTAAACTCATGTCCGAAATATAATACAAAGCGATGAAAATCGACTTGATCAAGTGAATTATCACCATCTACCGTATCATTATTATCACTCAGATTGTTGTAATGTAATTCACCATAGCCACCGACGGTGGTTCTGTCTGCCCATGATGATCCCTTCGTTGATGTTTGTGCTGTTTCGAACGCCTCAGCCGCAGCTTCAACTTCTTCAGCATTTTCTTCAGTTTTATCCTCATTAATGGTGACTCGTTGATCCGTGTCATCAAGTCTCGCTTTTAGTTCAGCAATAACTTGTTGTTGCTGTTGTATGGTTTCCCACATTTCTTCCATTGATGGCGTTTCGGCACGACTGATCTGTATGCCTGCTAGGCCCCACAGAATCAAAATATATGGAATGCTGATAAAAAGGTTTTTCCTTTGAGAATTTACGATTAAAGATTGCATGGCACCCCCTCCAGAGATAACTCACAGTAATGATGCGACACAGCATACTCATACTACTATGTAATGTAAATGATAATTATTCTCATTAACATTATGAAAGAAGGCGAATAACTGATTGAAAACTATCTATCTATCTGATTTTTATGGTGTTTTATAAGTTATGATCATATGATGTTGATCTTTATCTTGACCACAAACGGCAAATATTCATAAGGGGAACATAATGGACGTCACAAACTTCATCGTATTGGGAGTTCTGGCTGCAGGGATACTCTACGCCATCATGCTTTATAACAATCTGGTGTCACTGAAACATAACGTATCCAAGGCATGGGCAAATATAGATGTCTTACTCAAGCAGAGACATGATGAGTTACCCAAACTGATAGAAACATGTAAGCAATACATGGGCTATGAACAGGAGACACTGGAAAAAGTAATGCAAGCTCGAACCGCTGTATCTTCGGCCAGAGAAAAAGGTGATATCGCAGCCCTGGGGCCAGCTGAAACCCAACTGCGCATGGGCCTGGGCAATCTATTCGCACTGGCTGAGGCTTATCCAGATCTCAAAGCCAATGACAGCTTCCAGCACTTACAAGGAAGAATTTCAGGACTTGAGAATGCCATCGCTGACAGACGCGAGTTTTATAATGAGAGCGTGAACAATAATAATGTCCGCATTGAGCAGTTCCCGGATGTCATCATTGCCAGAAATCTCGGCTTTGGTGCTAAAGATTTGCTCGAATTCAGTGAAGAGGAAACCAAAGATGTCGATGTCAAAGAATTATTTAGTTAATTCGTATGAGCTATTTGCTTACGTGCTTGTCGGCACCATCTTCTGACTGGATTGTACAAGCGCCAGCTGACGATTTTTGGCAATGGGCCATTTTTCTGACTGTTGCAACAGTCGCTGGCTTTATCGGTGCTTTTTATTTCTTTCTGCGTAAAAGAATCATAGAAGATACCCCAAACTCGAAAATTCGATCTGCCGCACAAGGTTATACAGAGCTTTCAGGGATCAGCAAGCTAATGGATGGATCTACGATAAGCGGACCGTTAACTGATACGATATGTACGTGGTATAAATATACTATTGAACAACACCGTAGCTCTGGGAAAAACAGTCACTGGGTCACGATAGAAGAAGGTATTAGTGATAGTTTATTTCTAATAATCGATAACACCGGGGAAGCAGTTATCGATCCGGAAAAAGCTAATGTTACTCCCGCTCACACGGATGTCTGGTATGGCTCCACTCGCCAACCGCAACATCGATCTACTGCAAAAAGAAAAAAGAAATTCTTTAATATGGGTATAGGCAGCTATCGCTACACGGAAATGCGCATACACCCTGATGAGTCACTTTATGCCATCGGTCTTTTTGACACGGTGGGTGGTGCTGGCAGTGAATATAATATAAGCAGCAATGTTGGTCATTTACTCAAAGAATGGAAAAAAAACAGTGAACAGCTTCTGGCCCGCTTTGATGAAAATAAAGATGGACAGATCGATATGGAAGAATGGCAAAAGGTCAGAGAAACTGCGCTGAAACAGATCAAAAGTCAGCATGCAGATCAAAAAGCCTCAGCCCCTGTGCATATACTGGGTAAGACTTGTGACTCCAGACGGCCTTTTGTACTCTCTGCTTTACCGCAATCTGATTTAGTTAAGCGTTACTCAAGATACGCTACTGGCCTGATTATCATATTTTTTGTTGCAGGAGCATTTGCGACATGGATGATCAGTGTAAGATTATCGGTATAGCAACTTTTTACTTATACATATCATTCATTACACACGGTCATCGGTTACAATCCGGTTTCCTTATGACAACACCCTTTAAAGTTACCTAAATGAATAACCCACTACTTCAAACCGATGGCTTACCACTTTTTGCTTCAATTACGCCAGCCAATGTAGAGCCAGCGATTGATCAGGTACTACAAGACAACCGCGCACAGATTAAAGCCCTGTTACTAAATAATGAACACCTCAGCTGGGAGAACACACTCCAGCCCATAGAAGAACTCGATGATCGGCTCAATCGCGCCTGGTCACCAGCAAGCCACCTGCACTCGGTCGCTGACAATGACGAGCTGCGCCAGGCTTACAATGCCTGCTTACCAAAGCTATCAGACTATGCGACAGAAATGGGTCAGAACAAAGACTTGTATCTGGCCTACAAATCAGTTTTCGAGGGACATGAATATGCTTCACTTAACGATGCACAGAAGAAAATAATAGAAAATGCCCTTCGAGAATTCAGACTTTCTGGTGTAGAACTCGATGAGGATAAGCAACAGGCATACGGAAAAATAAAACAAGAATTATCCCTTTTACAAACCAAATTTGAAGAAAATTTGCTGGATGCAACGCATGCGTGGACAAAGCATGTAACAGAAAAAGATGAGTTAAACGGACTACCGGAATCTGCCCTGGCACTGGCAAAACAAAAAGCGGTCACTGAAGATAAACAAGGCTGGGTATTTACCCTCGACTTTCCTTCCTACATGCCAGTCATGCAATATGCTGACAATGTTGCATTACGTGAAGAGATGTATACCGCCTATATCACACGTGCCTCAGATCAGGGCCCTCATGCAGGTCAATGGGACAACTCAGACATCATGGATGAGATTCTTGCATTACGCCACCAACAAGCTGGATTACTAGGCTACAAAAGTTATGCTCATTATTCTCTTGCCAGAAAAATGGCCAATGATACAAACGAAGTACTGGATTTTCTCAATGATCTGGCATTACGCTCCGGAAATATGGCAAAGCAGGAACTGCAAGAGTTGCAGACCTTTGCAAAGTCAGAATTTGGACTGAATCAATTACAAGCGTGGAGCCTGGCTTATTATGCTGAAAAGCTCAGGCAACATAAATATGCTCTTTCTCAGGAAGAATTGAGACCTTACTTTCCGGCACCGCAGGTGATTGATGGATTATTTACGATTGTCAATCGTCTATATGGTATTAAAGTAAAAGAAAGGCAACATGTTGAAGTCTGGCATGATGATGTTCGCTTTTTTGATATCTTCGATAACACAGGACCTTTACGCGGTGGATTTTACCTGGATCTTTATGCCCGTACAGGCAAACGCGGAGGTGCCTGGATGGATGAATGTATTGTTCGGAAAAAATCTGCATCAGATATACAAACTCCCGTGGCCTACATCACTTGCAATTTTACCCCACCCGTCGGTGATCAACCTGCACTACTTACCCATGATGAAGTCATTACTCTTTTCCACGAATTTGGTCATGGCTTACATCATATGCTGACACTGGTAGATTATTCCGGAGTCTCCGGGATTAACGGTGTGCCTTGGGATGCAGTCGAACTACCAAGTCAGTTTATGGAAAACTGGTGCTGGGAACGTGAGGCTCTGGATCTCATTGGCAAACATTATCAAACGGGTGATTTAATCAGTGACGTTATTTTTGAAAAAATGATCTCAGCCAGGAATTTCCAGACCGGCATGCAAATGGTGCGACAACTGGAATTCTCTCTGTTCGATTTCCGACTCCATCTGGAATATGACAGCAAATCACCCGCCGATATTCAATCTTTACTGGACGACGTACGTAAACAAGTCGCCGTTGTTATTCCTGTCGACTATAACCGTTTTCAACATAGCTTTTCGCATATATTCGCAGGCGGCTATGCAGCAGGGTATTATAGTTATAAGTGGGCTGAAGTATTGTCAGCAGATGCCTTTTCAAAATTTGAGGAAGATGGAATTTTTAACAAGAATACCGGCAATGAATTTTTACATTCAATCCTGGAACAGGGTGGTGTAAAGGAACCAATAGATATGTTTATTAACTTCAGGGGTCGTAAGCCAAATATTAACGCCTTATTGAGACATTCCGGGATCACAGCATGATATCCGAGTATATTTAACTAAGGTGTAAATATGATCTTTCCGGTTGCAATATCCTGTGTCAGTGTAAATTACAGAAATATGATCTGTATAAACATGTTCTTGATGTCTTTCCTTTTGCCCTTTGTTCCTGTGACACTTCAGGCAGAAACTGTTTACATAAAAAATAGCTTGCTTGTTGGCCTACATGAAGATAAATCCATCGATAGCGCCATTTTGAAAGTACTTCCCACAGGCACAGCCCTGGAAGTTCTCAAACGCGAGGATGATTTTGTAAAAGTCCGCAGCCCAAAAGGTGTCGCTGGCTGGATCAGTAAAAGCTACCTTATGGCTAATGATCCAGATAAAAATCAGAGTACCGATGCAACTGCAAGTGCTGCACAAGCCAGAATCAGGGAATTAGAAGCTGAAGTACAAAATATCAAGATGCAACATGGCAAGACTCAGCAGGCAAGGACGGAGCAGCAACTTGAACAATCCATAAATTCTGATGAAACAACTAAATTAAAAATTGAAAACGAAAAGCTTAGACAGCAAATAAACTCCGATAAATTAAAATCAGGTGAACTACAGGCCAAGCTTGCGGAATTAAAAAATCTAATTAGCCAAAACGGTAGCAATAAAGGATTAACAGATAAAATAAAATTGCTGACAGAAAAAAACACCCAACTGGAGGACGAGATCAAACAATTTCAACAAGACAGGAAAATAGCAAAACCTTTTGTAGATGATTTGGACGTCTATAATCCAGTCATTTTGTCGGTGATTGCATTGTTGCTTGGTTTGCTTATAGGAATTATTTTGATGGACTGGCGAGCACGACAACGCCATGGTGGCTTAAGATTTTAAATTTTTATGCTTTGTAATTATTTAATACGTATTAACATGTATCAAAAATCATGTTCCGAATAGCCACCTGGAATGTAAACTCCCTACATGTGAGATTGCCCCATGTACTGCAATGGCTTGAATCAGAACAACCCGACGTCCTCGCTCTACAAGAAACAAAGATGACTGACGAAAATTTTCCGGCGGAAGAGGTGCGCAACGCTGGATATCACGTGATCTTCAGTGGCCAAAAAACCTACAACGGGGTCGCAATGCTGAGTAAGGTTGAAGCAGTCAATGTAGTTACTGATTTTCCGGATTTTGATGACCCACAACGACGTATTCTTTGTGCCACCATCAACAATGTAACAATACTCAATATATACATTCCCAACGGCTCTGAAGTTGATTCAGATAAATACCGTTACAAACTGGAATGGTTATCTCACCTGCGAAAGTTTACCGATTTGCTTGTCAATAAGTATGAAAACGTAGTTTTGTTAGGCGATTTTAATATTGCGCCAGAAGATCGTGACGTTCATGATCCAATCGCATGGGAAGGAAAAGTCCTGGTAAGCCCGTCTGAAAGAGATGCGTTCAAGTCGCTCTTGAGTAACAGCCTGCTTGATTGTTTTAGAATATTTGAGCAGGAAGACAATAGTTTTTCCTGGTGGGATTATCGTGCAGCTGGATTCCAGCGCAATCTGGGGTTGCGTATTGACCATATACTGGCCACAGATACACTTGCCGATTTATGCACAGCATGTCGCATCGACAAATACCCGAGAACCCTTGAAAGGCCTTCAGATCACACGCCTGTTGTTGCCGAGTTTGATATTTAGAGGCATGATGTTATTAACAACGAGGTGCTTACTTTTACACTATCATAAGCCGGGGCCATAAGCTGATACTTATTGTTGAGCATGACATGATTATCAGCAAAATTCCTGACCAGAACGCTTGATTGAATCCCTCGTTTTTAATACACTCCCTCACCCTGTTTGTATGACCAGCCCTGTAAATGGGACAATTTAGAACAACTAGCCGAAAAATTACTTGAAATTAAGCTGTTATGAAAACTGATATACACCCCGCGTACAATGAAATTGTTGTCAAATGTAGCTGTGGCAATACATTCAAAACCAAATCTACGCTAAAAGATGAGCTGCATCTTGATGTATGCTCGCAATGCCATCCATTCTATACGGGCAAACAAAAGATGCTCGATACCGCTGGACGTGTTGATAAATTCAACAAAAAGTACGGGATGTAAAAAGAACAAGGGATATCATTTCCTTTCAATAAAAGGCGCTCGATTTAAGCGCTTTTTTGTTTGTGCTGTAATTCTATCAATATTCCTTTCCAACAGGGTACATAGCGATCCCGAACCATCGTGTAATATCGGATCACCGGATGAGACGGTAGAAATCAATCACATCATCGATGGTGATACTGTCATACTGAAAGATGGTCGTCATGTCCGCCTGATTGGCATTAACACGCCAGAGATTGGGCGGGATGGCAGAAAATCTGACGAAGGGGCACATACTGCAAGAAGTTATCTGGTCTCGATTCTACAGGGAAACAAAAACATTCTTCTGAAGTTTGATTCACAACGTCTCGATCGATATAAAAGAACTCTGGCGCATCTTTTTCTACCAAATGGTCAAAACATTCAGGCTATCTTGTTGGCGAAAGGATTAGCGACACCCTTGACTATTCCTCCCAACCTGAATTTTCTTGACTGCTATCTTCATCATTCAAATCATGCAATGACATCTCAACAGGGACTGTGGGGATTAGAACAATATAAGCCAATACCCTCCATAACATTGCACAATAATACCCCTGGGATCAATAACACCCGTCACTATCGTATTATTACCGGGAAGGTTGAACGTATTGGAGAAAGTCGTTCATCTATCTGGATCAACCTGACTGGGAATGTTGCCTTACGCATTAAACGTGAAGATTTACGCCACTTCCATGGGTCAGAACTTCAGGATATGGAAGGCAGGATAATTCAGGCACGTGGCTGGATTTACAAAAATAACAATGAATTCAGGATCAGAATCAGACATGGCTCTGATATCATGATTGTCAGGTAACCGTATTTCACCCAAATTGGGAACTGACCCTTTCAACTCTATGTCATAAAATCTGATTATGAAAACTATTTGTCATCTAATTCTTCTACTTAACTTCATCAGCATCAGTGGCTGTGCAGTTAACCCGGCGACGGGGGATCAGGATCTGGTACTGATGTCGGAGCAAAGTGAAATTGCCCTCGGACGAAAGACAAATAAAGAAGTACTTCAACACTACATTGTTTATGACAACCCAGAATTGCAGGCCTACGTCAATAAGGTTGGAAACGAGCTGGCAATGAATAGCCATCGTAATAATTTAATCTATCGATTTACCGTGCTCGATAGCAAGGATGTCAATGCCTTTGCCTTGCCTGGTGGATACATTTTCATCACACGTGGCTTGATGGCTTATCTCAATTCTGAAGCTGAACTGGCAGCCGTACTTGGTCATGAAATTGGCCATGTCACTGCAAGACACTCCGTCAGACAATATAGTGCAGCGCAGATGACTAGCATTGGCACAGCTCTGGCCTCAATTTTCATTCCAGGTATGAATCAGGTTGGAAGCCAACTTATGCAGATAATGGGCACCGCATTTCTCAGGGGCTATGGTAGAGAGCACGAGTTGGAGGCCGATAAGCTGGGAGCAGAATATGTGGCAAGGACGAATTACGATGCTGAGTCCATGCTGGATGTGATCCAGGTACTGAAAGATCAGGAAACATTTGAATCCCAGCGGGCCGAATCAGAAGGTCGAGAACCTCGCATATATCACGGCCTGTTCTCCACACACCCGGATCATGACACTCGTCTGCAAGAGATTGTTGAATATGCTAGTAAATACCAAATTCAAACGGAGAGCAGAAAAGGCGAAGAGGAATATTTGAACAAGATTGATGGACTCATTTTTGGAGACAGCCCGCAACAGGGCATCACCCGAGGTAATAATTTTTACCACGAATCATTGGGTATTAGCATCACGTTCCCCAGCAAGTGGAATGTCACAAATCTGCCTGATAAACTTGTTATCACTGCCCCTCAGGGTGTCGCAACCCAACAGATCCTACTTGAAGATATTAACAAAAAAATCTCTCCCAGAGATTTTATGATTCAGCGCCTGGGCCTCAAAACCTTGAAAAACGACAAACCACTAAAGATAAATGAACTGGAGGCTCACACGGGCATCGCTACCATTAACACAGAAAATGGAAAACGAGCTGCCAGATTTACAGTGATATATTTCAATCAGCAGGCCTACATCCTGGTTGGCGTCACCAAAGACCCCAAGGCAATGTCCCATTATGATGCTGCATTTATGGAGACAGCCAAAAGCTTCCACCAGATAACACAGAATGAACGCTTGCTTGCGAAGCCGCTTCGTCTAGAAATCATCACATCCACCGACGAAACAAATTTCAAATCGCTGGCACAACAATCTCCACTGGAAAAATATCAGGAAGAACAGCTACGCCTCCTGAATGGTTTGTATCCTCAGGGTAAGGCCAACTCAAAATCATTGCTGAAGATCATCAATTAGCACAATTTATTCGCTAAAAATAGCCTAAGTTAGCTTGCTTGTTTAAGCTAATTTATAGCTTTTCCTATATAAGCCATTGCTGCCATTAGCAATCGAAAATTATCCACAATTTCTGTGGATAACTCTGTGCATGAGATGAGTACAGCATCCTTCAAATGGCTTAAATATTAACGATGTATTGAATCTGTCATTATTTAACCGATTCAAATATTAATAGTAATATCAATATGTTACACGTGCCTCAGCGGTTCTTGGCCAATTTCTGATCCATAAAACAATAATTTGTAAACATTGGCACCATCGTTGTGCATAAAATGATTCTAAAACCCTCTTGATTTCGTGACTGTCTGAACTTTTGAACATCATTCCAGTCATAACTAGAGTGAGTTTTCCTGCTCAATCTTCTGTTGAGCAGGTGTAGAACCCCGGCCTCCCCAGCCGGGTAATCTTGGCCCCGGTATGCCCTCCCTCCCCTTGAAGCGCCGGGGCCTCTTTATTTGGCTAAAATCATTAAAATTCTGGCGAATTTTTATAGGTACCCGAACCATTGATCAAGCACCTCCCTTGCCTCTTCTGCACCATTTCGTTTCAGCGCTGAAAATAATTGAATCGACACCAGATCATTATTCATAAGCTGCTTGAGCTGATTCAGTTGCTGCATCCCGGCACCACGAGAAAGTTTATCTGCTTTGTTCAACAGTACGTGCGTTGGTAGACCCACCTCTATAGACCAATCTATCATCTGCTGATCATCCGGCTTCAATGGGTGTCTGATATCCATTATCAACATCAGACCTGATAATGCTTTCCTTTCCTGAAAATATTTATTGAGTGTTGCTCCCCAATGCCTGCGCATCGCAACAGGAACCTTCGCATACCCATATCCCGGAAGATCAACCAAGCGTCGCTCATCATCCAGGACAAAGATATTCATCTGTTGAGTCCGACCAGGTGTTTTACTGATACGCGCCAACTTTGAATTTGCCGTTATCACATTAAGCACACTGGATTTGCCAGCATTTGATCTTCCCGCGAACGCAACTTCAGTGCCAATATCCTCAGGCAATTGCCTGACTTCATGTGCACCCATGAGAAATCTACTCTTGTTATAGCGGTTTATAGACAATTTTTTGTCTCCAAAAAGCAGTAATAGTACACGTACGTGCTGATATTGAGTAAAATGCATTCCTGTAATCATTCTGCTAGTGGTTCAGTATGATAAACCGATACCTTTAGCAGAGTTCTCAGACAGGAAAATAACATTCGTTTTCAGGATTCGACAGTCATTATGAAACAAATATCAACGTTCACATCAATATTTTTATTTATTTTCTCCTGTCATATTTATGCTGGTGATGTTACGGCAGGAAAGCAAAAATCAACACCCTGTGCTGCCTGTCATGGTGCCGATGGAAATAGTGTCAATCCCGTTTGGCCTAAATTAGCAGGCCAACACCCGGAGTATATCTTTAAGCAACTCAAAGATTTTCAGACTGGCGCACGCAATAATGTTCAAATGAGCCCTTTTGCCGCAACGCTGAGCGAAGAAGATATGCAGGATATTGCCGCTTACTATTCTTCACAAAAAACCAAAATTGGATATGCCAGTGCTGAATCACTGGAGATGGGTGAAAAAATTTATCGTGCTGGTGACGCCAGCAAAGGACTGGCAGCATGTATGTCTTGCCATGGCCCCACGGGTGCCGGAAATCCAGCTGCAACTTTCCCAAGCTTAAGTGGTCAACACGCTGAATACACCAAAATTCAATTACTGGCTTTTCGAGACAACAAACGTACGAATGATACCAATAAAACAATGCAGATTGTCTCAGAAAAAATGACCACAGATGAAATAGATGCTGTTGTCAACTACATCCAAGGCTTGCATTAGGCTGCCTAATTACATATGCGTAAGACACAAACCTGGGAAAGCACGCCCGTGGCGTGGTGGTCAGTGATTAAATTATTCGTCACACTATTCATTTCTTCTCTGTGTTAATACGTTTTTATCCCGCCTAACTTGCATACGGCGAATTATCATTTACAAAGGATCATTACGCATGAATAAAAATATTGCCTGGACACTGATGACTGAATTATTTTTGGTTGCAACTCTTATGTTATTTTCCGCATGCTCTGATGCTGGAGAGGGCTTATCTAAAAACGAGGAAGAAGTTACCCACATTCAGAAACCACAAAAAACAGAGACCGTACCTAAAACCAGAAAAATTGAAGGGTCATTGCAAGATATAGCTGAACGTTATAAAGAACTCTCTTCACCACAGCCCACAAGAACTGGTGACAAAATAGAAGTATTGGAAGTCTTTTGGTATGGATGTCCACATTGCTATCAATTTGAACCAGTCATTAACAAATGGCTTGAAGAGAAAGCTGGATATATTGAATTTGTTCGTATTCCTGGCGTACTTGGAAAACAGTGGTTACCTCATGCCCGTGCATATTACGCAGCAGAAAAACTAAGTGTGCTGGAAAAGATTCATCAGCCTTTGTATAATGCGATTCATAATGGAAAAAGAAAAATATTTGATGAAAAAAGCCTGAAAAAATTCTTCGCTGAACATGGCGTAGATGGAAACGATTTCGATAAGGCATATCAATCAAAAGAAGTAGAAGAAAGAGTCAGAACAGCATTTTCAGCAGGGAAAGGTTATGAATTGACTGGAGTGCCTACAGTAGTCATCAACGGTAAATACACTACCAGTGCATCAATGGCAGGCAGCTTTGATAAGGTTATTGACGTCATCAATATATTATCTGCAAAAGAATATGAAAAATTGAACGAATAATTTAACTGTGGGAAGTCATGAATTATACGAATAAATATTATTACAAAAGTATTTTTTGTATCCATCCGGAAATATTTTGCACCTCTTCTGCACATACACTGTGCTGCATCGGATATGTTTGATAATTAACATTGAAATCCAGCCTTTTTAAGGCCTCGTAGGCAATTTTTCCCAAGACCTCTGGAACAACTGGATCCATAGTTCCATGATAAATCTGAATCGGCAAAGATTTATTTTCTTTACTAATCACAATTGACTCGTTGGTCGCAAAATAGGCCGACATCGCTATTAATCCGGCAAGCGGTTTAGCGTAAGTCAATGCCGTCTGGTACCCCACAGCGCCACCTTGAGAGAAACCGGCAATGACAATGCGCGTACTCTCAATCCCTCGTGCGATCTCCCTGTCAATCAATGCACCAATCGCATGAGAAGAAGTCAACAATTGTTTCTCATCAACTTTTTTATCTATACTCATATCCAGAATGTCATACCATGCTGGCATCACCATGCCATTGTTTATAGTAACTGGCATGGATGGTGCGTGAGGAAAAACGAAACGGATGGCTGCATTATCTGGCAACCTCAGTTCTGGCACGATAGGTTCAAAATCATGGCCGTCTGCACCCAGGCCATGTAACCATATAACGGCAGCATCGGCAGGACTTTGAGGTTCTACTTCAACACAAGGTAAGTAATTCATAATAATCCCTGTAATATATATTCTAATGCCAGCAAACCAAACACCAAATAACGTATTTGCTACAAAATGAACTCTCCCTATTCTATTTGTCTTAACAAAACATCTATTGAATAACGATATCGTAGGGACGATAATATGACATCCATAAAGTATGCTTTCTTTGTTTTAATTTTATCTCTGCTTGCAACTGGGCTTTCTATATCAGCACCAGATGATCCCCCGGCTGCTAATCAGAATATAGCCATCGCGACTTTTGCTGGTGGTTGCTTTTGGTGTATGGAAGCTCCTTTCGACAAACTGGCAGGGGTCGTTTCCACTACCTCTGGCTACACCGGCGGTCATACAAAAAACCCAACCTATAAACAGACTTCATCAGGCAAAACAGGACATACGGAAGCAG
This sequence comes from uncultured Enterobacteriaceae bacterium, assembly GCA_964504725.1. Lineage (GTDB taxonomy): Bacteria > Pseudomonadota > Gammaproteobacteria > Eutrophobiales > Eutrophobiaceae > SMWN01. Next base: position 2,242 of record CAZDFI010000014.1, on the reverse strand, counting down.
TTCAAATTGTCTATGACCCCGGACAAATAAGCTATGAAAAATTGCTCGATGTTTTCTGGCACAATATTGATCCGACCACACCAGACCAACAGTTTTGCGATCACGGAAATCAATATCGATCAGAAATTTTTTATCACGATGATGTGCAAAAACAACTGGCTGAAGCATCTAAATCTGCGCTCGACAAAAATAAACCCTTTAAAAAACCAATCGTGACACAAATAAGCAAGGCATCAACATTCTATGCTGCGGAAGATTATCATCAGGACTACTATAAGAAGAATCCGATTAGATATAAATATTATAGATATGGTTGTGGAAGAGATAAACGACTGGAAGCGTTATGGGGAAATAATTCGTCCTAGTGTCTCAGAATAATAAATATTCGAAAAACGCATCACTCCAATCACCACGTCTATCTAATACAAATCTCGTCAATTCTTTAATAATCGTATCAGAATTAGCGTGTAATTTATTGTACTCAGGCAATTCCATATTACTCAACTCATCCAATGAATCAGGACAGGCTTCGACCAATACCTTTCTAACTTCGTGTGAGTTAATTTGTGCCATGAAATATTCGTAAGCATCTAGATAAATGTTAAAACTATCATCGTTGTTTAACTGATAAACCCTTTCAATTCTTTGTAGGGGCGTTAATGAAAGATGTTCATGCAACCAGCTGATCTTATCCTTCTTCTCTTTACTACATTCACCCAACAGAAAAATTAAAGCAGCAAACATTGGAATTCGGCTGTTACGCAATTTGGTATTGCGCATATGCCAGCTATCAATCGGATCATTAGTCAAATCAAACTGATGCCATGCACAATAAGACCTGAAATAGCGAATTAAATCATTGAGAAGATAAACCCATTCTTTTTTCTGATCATGTATTAAAAAACCTGCAGCGTAGCGTTCCAGTACCCCCCGCACTAGTTCCTGGTAATTTTCCTCACCATAAACAGGTTTGGTATCAAGCAAAAGCTGAATACGCTTGCCGAAAATATTTTTATCATCAGCAATCATACCCAAAGTATCATGATCGCAAATCTGACTGTGGCTCGCTGGGGTGACATAAATACCAGTTGATTTAGGTAGAGGCATTCCGAGTGGCTCAAGTGCATCCCAAACCGACTGCATGGCATATTGACAACGAGCAGGTTCATGGATGGCTTCGTCATTGACTACCACAATCAGATCGCAATCTGAATGTGCCATCCCTTCCAGACGTCCCAGTGAACCTGATACAGCTGCAATTGAGACATCGGGTGCGGTTTCAGCAAGTGGCAAAAGGCACTTCTTCATCTGCTCCATCATGTCGTTAGACCAGCGGTATGCATAAGTAAGTGTTGGTTGTTTTTGGGGATCAAACATTTCTTGCATACTTATTTAATAATTTATCTAAATGATTTGCGAATGTTTGTCTGTCATTCTGGGTTAACGCTGACGGTCCACCAGTATCTACCCCACTCGCACGTAGCGTCTCCATAAAATCTCTCATACTTAACCGCGCTCTAATATTATCTGCTGAATATAATTCACCTCGAGGACTGAGAACAAAGGCTTTTTTTTCTATCGCTGCTGCCGCTAAAGGTATATCACCAGTAATCACAAGATCACCGTCGTTGAGCCTTTTTATGATTTCATTGTCGGCAACATCAAAGCCAGAGGACACCTTAAGAAATTTAATGTGCAGCGACGATGGTATATTTAAAGTTTGATTAGCGACAAGCGTCACCTGTACCTGGGTCCGTACTGCCGCTTTAAACAATATTTCTTTGATCACCACTGGACATGCATCTGCATCTACCCATATATTCATTTCATGCCACTTTAATTTGAGGTTTTTTCTAATTTCTATTACACCAAACTAAAAAGGGCCACACTGGCCCTTCTTGATTTTGGCGCGCCCGACAGGATTCGAACCTGTGACCTTTGGTTTCGGAAACCAACACTCTATCCAACTGAGCTACGGGCGCATAAATTATATTGATATCGTTCTCATCCTTAACAGGATTATTCCGTACCTCCATGTACTCCACCCCTCCGGAGCCAGCATCGCATCGTTCTGCTGTTCAAAATCGTTCCCGACGATTTTGTCAAACCTGTGACCTTTGGTTTCGGAAACCAACACTCTCGAAAACATGTTCCCGACGTTTTCTACCTCCTGCGTCCCTGCAGTCGTATCCAACTGAGCTACGGGCGCATAAATTATATTGATATCGTTCTCATCCTTAAC